>NZ_JBSFSO010000003.1:311684-330644 GCF_053589795.1 Micromonospora sp. NPDC003241
GGTGTACGAGGCGGTCCGGCAGCGGGGGTTGCGGGTGCCGGACGACGTCAGTGTGGTGGGCTTCGACGACCTGCCGGAGGTGCGCTGGTCCTCGCCGCCGATGACGACGGTGCGTCAGCCGTTGGCGGAGATGGGGATGTTGGCGGCGCGTACGGTGCTGCGGCTGGCCAAGGGGGAGAAGGTGGAGAGCCCCCGGATCGAGTTGGCCACCGAACTGGTCGTCCGGGACAGCGCCGCCACCCGGCCGACCACCGGATGAGCTACCGATACTTTTCCGGAAGTTGTTGACGCACGTCTCGGTCGCGACGACGATTTAGCGTGCCAACCTTCGATGAAGGAGCCGGCCAGGGGTGCCCGCCGTGCCCGCGGCACCGCCCTGCCGAAGCCCGTGCCCGGCGCACGCCGTAGGCGTCCGCCGGGCACGGCACCGGACCGGCTTCTGCCCAGGGCAGATCCGCTGTCGGTGAACGAGGTGCCTCGTCATGCCCGACCCACGGCAGGGTGTACCGCATGAGAATGCTCGTGCTGGGCGGCAGCGGGTTCGTGGGCCGGGCGACGGTCGCCGAGGGCCTCCGTCGTGAATGGTCGGTGACGGTGTTCAACCGGGGGCGGCACGGGGCTCCTCCGGACGGCGTACGCCACCTGGTCGGCGACCGCACCACCTCGGACGGGCTGGCCGCGCTGGCCGACGGCGAGTGGGACGTGGTGGTCGACACCTGGGACGGCGCGCCCCGGGACGCCCGAGCCGGCGCGCGGACGCTCGCCGGGCGGGTCGGGCACTACGTCTACGTCTCCTCCGGTGCGGTCTACGCGCCGCCGGTGCCCGCCGGGGTGACCGAGGACGACGCCGTGGTCGACGCCGACCCGGACGCCGCCGACGGCGACTACCCGACCCTCAAACGCGGTGCCGAGCGGGCGGTGCAGGAGGTCTTCGGCGACCGGGTGCTGCTGGGCCGGGCCGGGCTGATCCTCGGCCCCGGCGAGGACATCGGCCGGTTGCCGTGGTGGCTGACGCGCATCGCCCGGGGTGGTGACGTGCTCGCACCCGGTCCCGCCGACCTGCCGGTGCAGTACGTCGACGTGCGGGACCTGGCCGTCTTCCTGCTCGACGCCGGTGCCGCCGGCCTCGGCGGCGCCGTCAACGTGGTGGACCGTGCCGGGCACACCACCATGGGGGAACTGCTCGCCGCCTGTATCGCGGCGACCGGCGCCGACGCGTCGCTGCGGTGGGTCGCGCCGGAGCGGCTGCGCGACGCGGGCGTGTCACCGTGGACCGAGTTGCCGGTCTGGCTGCCGCCCGGCCACGCGTACCGGTGGATGCAGCAGATCGACGTGGGTCGGGCGTTCGCCGCCGGGTTCACCGGTCGACCGGTCTCCGACACCGTCACCGACACCTGGGAATGGCTCCGCCGGGTCGGCACGGTGCCTGACCGGGCGGGCCGACCGGCCCGGGAGCCGGTGGGTCTCGACCCGGTCCGCGAGGCCGCCCTGCTCGCCGAGCTGACCACCGGCCACCCGGTCCCGCCGGCCCACTGAGCGTCGGCCCGGCCCTCCCCGCGACGTCACCCGGTCAGCCGAGGCGCACCGGCAGGTCCAGCGTCTGCTCGACCGGGCGACGTGGGGTGGGCCGGCCGGGTCGACCGAACCCGATCCGCATCACCATCTGCGGTGTGCCGAACCTCCCCAACGACATCCGGAGCTGTTCGCGGGCCGAGGGCACCTCGATCGGCTGGGACAGCATCGACACGGACAGCCCGGAGTCGGTGGCGGCGAGCAGGACCCGCTGCAACGCCTGTCCGGCGACGACCTGGTCGACGGCGGTGTTGCCGGCCGAACCGAGCACCGCCACCAGCGGCTCCGGCTCGAAGTCGCGGCCGGGTGCGCGCTGGGCGCCACCGAAGCCGCGCGACGGCAGCAGATCCTGCGGTTCGGCCTGCGGCCCGCCGGCTGCGGCCGGTACCCCGTCCGGCGCGGGCTCGGCGCGTGCCCAGGCGACGCGTTCGGCCCGGTAGGCGGGGTCGCGTTCGAGGACACGGTGCGCGCCACGCGCGATCTCGGCGAAGGCGGTGACCGCACTCACCCCGATCAGCAGTTCCAGCCAGCAGTGCTCGGCGCGGGCCGCCTCGCCGAGGCGCCAACGGGTGTCGGCGGGTACCGGGTCCGGCCAGAACGGGGCGCGGTTGCTGAACCGGCGGCGGATCGCCGCGTGCAGGTTCTGCTCGGCCGGAGTCGGTCGGCGTGGCAGGTCCGGCACCAACCGGGCCAGCACGGTCGGTTCCGCCGGGTACGGCCGCAGCCGGACGGTGGCCGGGGTACCCGCCACCGCCAGCGCCAGCCGCAGGTTGAACAGTGCCGCGCCACCGGCGACCCGGGCACCCCAGCCGCTCGGGTCGGTGGCGGGCAGCCGCCGCTCCGGGTCGAGCAGCACCTCGATCCCGCCGTCGCGCAGCCGGAACCGCCAGGGCTGGACGTTGTGCAGGGACGGCGCCCGAATCGCGTCGTGCGCGGCGACCCGAAGCTGCTCGACGGTGTAGCCGGTCTCCATGGTCCTGCCCCCTCACGCTCGCCGGTACCTCCCTACGGTGCGCCTCGGGGACCCCCGCCCAGCAGGGCCACACGTCCCGAACCCCCGGGACACCCCGCCCCGGCCCGGACCCTCGCACCGGCGTCGACCCCACCGGGACGGGACCTTCGGCCCGTGCGTGCGGTGGGGGAGAACGGGTAGAAACGAGGGATGATCCGGGTGTTCCTGCTCGACGACCACGAGGTCGTCCGTCGTGGCCTTGCCGACCTGCTCCAGGCCAGCGGCGACATAGAGGTGGTCGGCGAGTCCGGCTCCGCGCCGGAGGCCGCCCGCCGGATCCCGGCGCTCCGCCCCGACGTGGCGATCCTCGACGCCCGGCTCCCCGACGGCAACGGCATCGACGTGTGTCGGGACGTGCGGGCCGTGGACTCCTCGATCAAGGGCCTGATCCTCACCTCGTACGAGGACGACGAGGCGCTGTTCGCGGCGATCATGGCCGGAGCCTCCGGGTACGTGCTCAAGCAGATCCGCGGCACCGACCTGGTCGACGCGGTACGCCGGGTGGCGGCCGGACAGTCGCTGCTCGACCCGGCGATCACCACCCGCGTCCTGGACCGCATCCGCAGCGGGGTGGAACAGCCGCGCGAGTTGCAGTCCCTCACCGAGCAGGAACGGCGGATCCTGGAGTACGTCGCCGAGGGACTGACCAACCGGGAGATCGCCGGCAAGATGTTCCTGGCCGAGAAGACGGTCAAGAACTACGTCTCCAGTGTGCTGGCCAAGCTCGGCCTGGAACGGCGTACCCAGGCCGCCGTGCTGGCCACCCGGCTGCTCGGCAAACCCCGCTGACGCGTACGCGTGACTGCGCCGGTCAGTCCCGCAGCGGGATCGACCAGCGCAGTTCGGTGCCGCGCGGACGGGCCGGGCGTACCTCGAAGGTGCCGTCGTGGCGTTCCGCGCGTTCGCGCAGGTTCACCAGCCCACCCCGGGCGGCGGCCGGGTCGCAGCCCACCCCGTCGTCGGTGACCAGCACGGTCACCTGACCACCGTCGACCCGTACCGAGACCGTCACGGCCGACGCCTCGGCGTGGCGTACCGCGTTGGACAGGGCCTCCCGGAGCACGGCGGTGAGGTCGGGGCGGACCGCGTCCGGGACGGCGCTGTCGACCGGACCGGTCAGTTCCAGCCTGGGACGGAAGCCCAACGACTCGGCAGCCACCTCCACCGCCTCGCGGATTTCGGTGCGCAGCGCCGCGCTCACCGGACTGCGCAGCTCGAAGATGGTGCGGCGGATGTCGGAGATGGTGGCGTCCAGGTCGTCGACCGCCGCGTTGAGCCGTTTGGTGAGTTCGGGCCGCGCGGCCAACGGCACCGCGCTCTGCAGGTGCAGACCGGTGGCGAACAACCGCTGGATGACCACGTCGTGCAGGTCCCGGGCGATCCGCTCGCGGTCCTCCAGGACCACCAACTGCTCGCGCTCCTCCTGGCCGCGTGCGCGTTCCATGGCCAGCGCGGCCTGTCCGGCGAAGCTGCCGAGCAGCGCCACGTCCTCGTCGGTGGCGCCACCGTGCTCGGCGGTGTGCGCGATGACCAGGACGCCGTGCAGGGTGTCGGCGGTGGCCAGCGGCGAGATCACCGCCGGCCCGGTGTGCAGCACCGCCGGCCAGGGGGCGGCGTGGGCGAGGTCGTCCACCGAGTCGTGCCGGCGCTGCGCGATCGGCCCGGCGAAACTGGTGTCCGCCGCCGGCAGCACCGTACCGACCAGCGCGCGGGCCTGAGCGCCGGCGCCGTCGACCACCTCCACCGTGAAGTGGTCGGCCTCGTCGTCGTAGAGCAGCACCAGGGCCAGTTCGGCCTCGGCGACCTCGCGGGCCCGCCGCGCCACCAGCGTCAGCGCGTCGGTGCGGCGTACCTCGCCGAGCAGCAGCGAGGTGATCTCGGCGGTGGCGGCGAGCCAGCGTTCCCGCCGGTGCGCCAGCGCGTACAACCGGGCGTTCTCGATCGCCACCCCGGCCGCCGCGGCGAGCGCCACGACGATCTCCTCGTCGTCCTCGGTGAACTGCGCGCCGCCCTGCTTCTCGGCCAGATAGAGGTTGCCGAAGACCTGGTCGCGGATGCGGACCGGCACCCCGAGGAAGGTGTGCATCGGCGGGTGGTTCGGCGGGAACCCGTAGGAGCGCGGGTGCTGGGTGATGTCCGGCATCCGCAGCGGCTTCGGGTCGTCGATCAGCAGGCCGAGCACGCCCCGACCATGCGGCAGGTCACCGATCCTGGCGTGCAGCTCGGGGGAGATGCCGTGGGTGATGAAGTCGTGCAGCATCCGGTCGGTGCCGATCACGCCGAGCGCGCCGTACCGGGCGCCGGCCAGGTCGCAGGCGGACTGCACGATCCGTTGCAGGGTGCTGCGCAGGTCCAGGTCGGTGCCGATGCCGACCACCGCGTCGAGTAGGGCCCGCAGCCGTTCCCGGCTGGTCATCACCTCCCCGACACGGTCCAGCATCTCCTGGAGCAGTTCGTCCAGGTGGACGCGGGAGAGCGGACTGAGGCCGAGAGAGGGCGGCTCGTGCCGGGGGTGAGGTTCGCCGACGGTCACCCGGCGATGCTAACCGGCCGGCGACGGACGGAGAACGCCCGCCGGACCTCGGCTCACCCCGCCGTCCCCTCGACGGCGGACAGGTCCACCACCTGCGCACGGTCCAGTCGCGGCGTGTGCGGCGGACCGGCGTGCGCCGGGTCCGCGACCCCGAGCCGCAGGACGAGGTACGGGTGGCCGAGCCCGGCCAGCACCCCGCGCAGGACCTGCCGGGTCGCCGGCACCTCCACCACCCCGCTCAGCGGCACCACCGAGACACCCAGCCGGGTGGCGGTCAGCCAGGCGGCCGAGAGCGACTCACCGGCCCGCAGCCAGTCCACCGGCTCGTCCTGGTCGCCGTAGAGCACCCCGTACGACGCGGCCCGGTCGTGCCCCGGACCCACCGGCAACGTCCCCGGGCGGCCGAAGTCCCGGCCCGGCACCGTGGTCTGCGCCGCCTGCTCGGGCAGTACCTCGGCGGTCAACCCGGTCCCGGCGGCCCGGCTGGTCCAGTAGTCCAACTCCTCGCGCAGCCGGGTGTCGTCCGCCTCCACCGTGGCGGCGCGCGAGGCGGCGGCAGCCAGCTCCAGCACCTGGTCCCGGTCGAGGATCTCCAACCGGGCGCCCTCCCGATGGGCGGCAGTGCCGACCGCGTCCAGTCGTTCGTCGCCGACCGGCTCGTCACTGACCGGTCGCCGGTCGGTGTGCCGGACCTGCATGCACTGCACGGCCCGCATCGCGTCCGGATCGGCCCCGCTGGGACGCAGGTCGGTCAGCCGGGCGAGCAGGTCCGGCTCCGCCGGGTCGGGCATCCGCCGCACGGTCGCCGTCCAGCCCTCGGCGGCCAGCGCCAGCCGGGCGTGGTGCAGCGCCGCCCCGCAACTCAACCGGACCAGCTCACCCTCCGGGTCGGTCGCCGCCAACTGCGGATCGCGGACCATCCGCAACTCCAGCGCGTCGGGCAGGACCCGCCAGCGCCACGGCTGCGCGTTGTGCACCGAGGGCGCCCGACCGGCCATCGTGGCGGCCTCCGCGAGCGCGGTGGGCAGCGGGCGATGCGTGGCCGGCGTCTGGTGGCTCATCCTCACGACCTTTCGTCTCTGCTCATCGTGCCGCACCCGGGTAGGCAGGTGGGCCGGGTCGGGTTCGTCATCAGCGTTCCCGGACGACCGCCACCGGGCAGTGCGCGTGCTGGATGAGCTGCTGGCTGACCGAGCCGAGCAGCATGCCGCGCAGGCCGCCCCGGCCCCGGGTGCCGACCACGACCAGTTGCGCCTGACGGCTGGACTCGATCAGCAGTCCGGCCGCCGCGGAGGCGCCCGTCTCGACGCTGACCTCGACGTCGGGGAAGGTCTCCTGCCAGCGGCGCACCGCCTCGTCCAGCTCCGCGCGGTCCTCGGCCAGGGCGGCGTCGCGGGCCTGCTCACCGGTGAGGTTCCACTGTTCGCGTCCGGGCTGCCAGGCGCGTACCACCCGCAACGGCACCCGGCGCAGTGCCGCGTGCTCGACGGCGAAGCCGAGCGCCACCAGGGACGGTTCGGAGCCGTCCACCCCGACGGTGACGTGCCCGGCCCGCGCGGCGTCGACGGTGTCGCGGCGGACCACCACCACCGGGCAGTGCGCGTGCGCGGTGACGCTGACCGCCGTGGAACCGGCGAGCAGGCCGGCGAAGCCACCGTGTCCCCGGCCGCCCAGCACCACCAGGTCGGCCTCCGCCGAGCTCTCCTCCAGCACCAGGGCCGGCGGGCCGTCGCGGACCTCACCGCGTACGGTCAGCTCGGGGTTGGCCGCGCCGGCGTCCGCCGCGGCCTTGCCCACCAGTTCCTCGACCTGCTGGCGGGCCTGCTCGTCGGGCCACATGCCGGGCGTGACGCCGGGGCCGACCCAGCCGGCCACGGTGAGCCACTCGAAGACGTACACCAGCCGGACCGGCCGGCCGTCCCGGCGGGCCTGGTCCAGCGCCCAGTCCAGGGCCGCCGCCGCGTCCGGTGAGCCGTCGTAGCCCACCACGATCTCCGCGCCGCTCGTACTCCTGGTCATGGCTGCTTCCTCCTCAGGGGTTGGTGGGGTCGGTCTCGCGGACCCAGCGCCACTCGGCGACCCGGGGGTCGTCCTCGCCGTACCGGCGGGTGTGGTCGCGGGCCGCGTCGCGCGCGTCGGTCATCTCCTGCCGCAGGTACGCCACCCGGTCGCCGAGCCCGGGCACCCGGTCGATCACGTCGATGACGAGGTGGAACCGATCCAGGTCGTTGAGCATCACCATGTCGAACGGCGTGGTGGTGGTGCCCTCCTCCTTGTACCCGCGTACGTGCAGGTTGCGGTGGTTCGTACGGCGGTAGGTGAGCCGGTGGATGAGCCACGGGTAGCCGTGGTACGCGAAGATGATCGGCTTGTCGCGGGTGAACAACGTGTCG
The DNA here is from genome assembly GCF_053589795.1 of Micromonospora sp. NPDC003241. Classification (NCBI taxonomy): domain Bacteria; kingdom Bacillati; phylum Actinomycetota; class Actinomycetes; order Micromonosporales; family Micromonosporaceae; genus Micromonospora; species Micromonospora sp. NPDC003241. Next base: position 319,195 of record NZ_JBSFSO010000003.1, read on the forward strand.
AACTCGTTGTCCGGCAGGCCGTGCGGGTGCTCGCTCGACGGCTGGAGCCGCATCAGGTCGACCACGTTGATGACCCGGACCTTGAGGTCGGGCAGGTGCCGGTGCAGCAGGTCCGCCGCCGCCAGGGTCTCCAGGGTCGGTACGTCACCGGCGCAGGCGAGGACCACGTCCGGCTCGCTGCCGGCGTCCGTGCTGGCCCAGTCCCAGATGCCCACCCCGCGTCGGCAGTGCTGGACGGCCTCGTCCATGGTCAGCCAGTTCGGTGCGGTCTGCTTGCCGGCCACCACCACGTTGACGTAGTGCCGGCTGCGCAGGCAGTGGTCCATGGTGGAGAGCAGGGTGTTCGCGTCCGGCGGCAGGTACACCCGGACGACCTCGGCCTTCTTGTTCATCACGTGGTCGATGAAGCCCGGGTCCTGGTGCGAGAAGCCGTTGTGGTCCTGCCGCCACACGTGGCTGGAGAGCAGATAGTTCAGCGACGCCACCGGCATCCGCCAGGGGATGTCCCGGGTCACCTTCAGCCACTTCGCGTGCTGGTTGACCATCGAGTCGACGATGTGGATGAACGCCTCGTAGCTGGTGAAGACGCCGTGCCGGCCGGTCAGCAGATAGCCCTCCAGCCAACCCTGGCACAGGTGCTCGGAGAGCACCTCCATCACCCGCCCGTCGGGGGAGAGGTGGTCGTCGCCGGGCACCGTGGCGCCCATCCAGGCCCGGTCGGTGACCTCGAAGGCCGCCTGGAGCCGGTTGGAGGCCACCTCGTCCGGCCCGAACAGCCGGAAGGTCTGCGAGTTCGCGGCGATCACGTCCCGGATCCACCGGCCCAGCTCACCGGTGGCGCCGGTGGCCGTGGCACCGGGACGCGGCACGTCCACCGCGTAGTCGCGGAAGTCCGGCAGGACCAGGTCGCGCAGCACCGACCCGCCGTTGGTGACCGGGTTGGCGCTCATCCGCCGGTCCCCGGTGGGCGGCAGGGCGGTCAGCTCGGCGACCGGGGCGCCGGTGGCGTCGAACAGCTCCTCCGGGCGGTAGCCGCGCAGCCAGCGCTCCAGCTCGGCCAGATGATCCGGATTGCTGCGGACGTTCGACAACGGCACCTGGTGGGCGTGGAACGTGCCCTCCACCTGCTTGCCGTCGACCTCGCGCGGGCCGGTCCAGCCCTTTGGCGTCCGCAGGACGATCATCGGCCAGCGGGGACGTTCGGTGCCGGCACCGGATCGGGCCCGACGTTGGATCTCGGCGATCTCGTCCAGCGCCCGGTCCAGGGTGGCGGCGAGCGCCTCGTGCACGGCGGCGGGCTCGTCACCGGCCACCACGTACGGCTGGTAGCCGAAGCCGCGCATCATGGCGAGCAGGTCGGACTCGGGGATCCGGTCCAGCACCGTCGGGTTGGCGATCTTGTAGCCGTTGAGGTGCAGGATGGGCAGCACCGCGCCGTCCCGGGCGGGGTTGAGGAACACGGTCGACAACCAGCTCCCGGCCAACGGGCCGGTCTCCGCCTCGCCGTCCCCGATGACACAGGCCACCAGCAGGTCGGGATTGTCGAACGCGGCACCGTAGGCGTGGCTGAGCGCGTACCCCAGCTCGCCGCCCTCGTGGATCGAGCCCGGCACCTCCGCCGCCACGTGGCTGGGGATGCCGCCAGGGAAGGAGAACTGGCGGAACAGTCGGGCCATGCCGGCCTCGTCGCGGCCGACGCCCGGATACCGCTCGCTCCAGGTGCCCTCCAGCCAGGTGTTCGCCACGACCGCCGGACCACCGTGGCCGGGACCGGTGACGAAGAGCGCCGACAGGTCGCGGGCGACGATCACCCGGTTGAGGTGGGTGTAGATCAGGTTCAGGCCGGGCGAGGTGCCCCAGTGCCCCAGCAGCCGGGGCTTGACGTGCTCGGCGGCCAGCGGTTCGCGGAGCAGGGGATTGTCGAGCAGATAGATCTGCCCGACGCTGAGGTAGTTCGCCGCCCGCCAGTAGGCGTCCAGGCGACGCAGTTCCTCGTCGGTCAGGGTGCTCGGGATGTCCACGGCCGTGTCCATACTGCTTGAGCCTCTCGCGGGTCGGTGGATTCTGCATCCGCTGCGCGGGTTCCTGCCTCCAGCTTCGCGGGATCGGCGAGCGTGGATCAGGGCCGTTGGTCCCGCCCGTCCGGGTGCCCTGGCCCGTCGTCGGTGGGCCCCCCGGTGACGCCACGGACCACCAGCACCGGGGCCGGGGCGTGGTACAGCAGCGACTGGCTGACCGCGCCGAGCATGCCGCGCCACGGTTCGTCGCCGCGCGCGGCGACCACCACCAACTGCGCGGTGCGCGACTGCTCGACCAGGACGTCACCCGGTTCGCCACGCAGGACGCGGCACTCCACCGCGACGTCGCGGTGCGCGGCACGGTGTCGGGCCACCAGGGCGGCGAGGCGGTCGGTGGCCTTGCCCACCGCGTCGTCGGACTCGACCACCCAGACCGCCAGCAGGTGCGAGCCGTGCCGGCTCGCGCAGGCGTAGGCCCAGGCCAGCGTGGTCTCGGCGGAGGTCGAGCCGTCCACGCCGACCAGCACCGGTCCGGTCGGCGCGGGTTCCTGGCGGGCGACCAGCACCGGGCACTCGGCGCGGGCGGCCACCTGGACGGCGGGACTGTCGGCCGGGATGCAGCGGTCGCAGTGGGACATGCCGCCGTCCCCGACGGCCACCAGGAAGGCCGTCTCGGACTTGCGGACCAGCGTCGCCACCGCCGAACCCTCGATGATCTCGGCGGTGACCGGGACCTCCGGCTCGCTCTGGTTGGCCGCCACGGTGGCCTCGGCGAGCAGTTCCTCGGCGTGCGAGCGGGACGCGGTGACCGCGGGCGCCTCCAGCGCGGCCCAGTTGAACGCGTGCATCAGGTGCAGCGCGCGGCCGTGGGCGGCGGCCACCCGCGCGGCGGTACGGGCCACCGGCAGCGCGCCGTCCGGACCGACGCCGACCAGCACCGGCGTCTCGCTGCCTGGGGCCATCCGCCATCACCCCCGCAGCTGCGCTCGGCCTGCTGTTGAGGCTAGTCGCGCCGGTGCGCCCCCGGGGCGTGATCGCCGGACGGCAGCCCTGGTCAGGACGCCGGCCGCGCCCGGAGCACGACCGCGCTGGCGTTGTCCGCCCCACCGGCGGCCAGCGAGGCGTCCAGCAGGGCGGCGACCGCGTCCGCCGGGTCGGCGCGGACCAGGGCGTCCCGCATCCCGTGGTAGCCGACCTGGTCGCTGACCCCGTCGGTGCAGAGCAGCCAGGTGTCGCCGGGGCGCAGCGTCACCGCCAGCAGGTCGGCCTCGGGCGCGGCCGGATGGCCGGCGTAGCGGGTGAGCTGGTAGCGGGCCCGCGCGGCGGCGGGGGAGTCCACCGGGTACCAGCCGTGCAGCACGCCCAGCCAGGCGACCGTGTGATCGGTGGTGACCAGTTCCAGCAGGTCGTCGCGGAGGCGGTAGGCGCGCGAGTCACCCAACTGGACCACCCAGCCCTGCCCGCCGTCCGGCTCGACGACCAGGCCGGTCAGGGTGCATCCGGTCAGCTCGGCGCGACCCGCCCCGGCCTCGCGTACGGCGGTCTGGGCCGCGTCGGCGGCGGTGCGCAGTCCGGCCGCCCCGATCTCGGGCCAGGCGGCGTGGACCCGGGCGGCGAAGGTCGGCACGGCGGCGGCACCGGCGCGACGGCTGCCCGCACCGTCGCCCATGCCGTCGGCCACCACGGCGAAGGGGAGCGCGGGATCGACGTGCAGCACGTCGTAGTTCTCCCGGTAACGGTTGCCGACCACGCTGCCGCCGACCACGTCCAGCGTCAGTCCGGCGAGCGTGAAGCGACGCACCTCGTCCCTGGCGACCCGGCTCACTCGACCCCTCCGACCCCCGACCGGCGGGGAGCCCCGCGCGGCCCCGACCCTAACGGAGGAGGGCCTTCGCGGGGGTGTCAACCAGGGTTGACAGAGGCGATGCTGTCAATGTAAGTTGACGCCATGAGTCAGGCGACGGAACTCGCGGCCGCAGCCGGCAGCACCGACCCCCGGGTCGGCCTGCGCGCGGTCCGCGCCCTGCGCCGGCTGCTCGAACGGCTCGAGGTGGTCCAGGTCGACAACGCCCGACGACAGGGCTGGTCCTGGCAGGAGATCGCCGACGCGCTCGAGGTCAGCCGGCAGGCAGTCCACAAGAAGCACGCCGGGCGACCGGCGGTCGGATCCTCCTGGGAGGCGTGATGTTCGAACGGTTCACCGACCGCGCCCGCACCGTGGTGCGGCACGCACGCGACGAGGCGCGGGCCGAGGGGCGAGGACCCGTCGGCACCGAACACCTGCTGCTCGGCATCCTCGCCGACGGCGACGCGCTGGCCGTCCGGGTGCTCCGGGACGTCGGGGTCACCGGTGACGACCTGCGGGAGCGGGTACGCCGGCACACCGTCCGAGGTGGCGACGGGCTCGCCGAGGCCGACGCCGCCGCGCTGCGGGAGATCGGCATCGACCTGTCCGCGATCGTGGCCCGGATCGAGGAGTCCTTCGGCCCGGACGCGTTGCGTGAGGCCGTTCCGGCACCACGTCGCCGCTGGGGTCGGCTACGGCGGCAACCGGGCGGGCCGTTCTCCGCCCGCGCCAGGAAGGTGCTGGAGCTCTCCCTGCGCGAGGCGATGCGACTGCGTCACCGGCACATCGGCACCGAGCACATCCTGCTGGGGCTGCTCCGCGAGGGCAACGGGCTGGCCGCGCTGGTGCTCACCGAGGCCGGGGTGGACCTGGCCGACGTACGCCGCCGGGTGGAGACCGCCCTGCGGGCCGCCGCCTGAGCCGCACCGCCTGAGCCGCGCCGCCACAGGTCGGCGTCACACCTGCCGGGCGGGTGAACCTGGTCACCCAGCGTCGGGTCGCCGAACCGCCGACCGTGCCGCACACTGACGCCGTGGAAGCTGGACGGCACGGACGGGCCCTGCGCAGTGCGGTCGTGGTCAACCCGGTGAAGGTGGACGATCTCGACACGTTCCGCCACACCGTCGTCGACGCGCTCGCCGCCGCCGGCTGGCCCGAGCCGCTGTGGCTGGAGACCACCGTCGAGGACCCCGGTCGCGGTCAGACCGAGCAGGCCCTGGCCAAGGGTGTGGACGTGGTCTTCGCCTGCGGCGGCGACGGCACCGTGATGGCCTGCGTCAGCGCCCTGGTCGGCACCGACGTGGCCCTCGCCGTGCTTCCCCAGGGCACCGGCAACCTGCTCGCCGCCAACCTGGGGCTCTCCACCGACCTGGCCGCCGGGATCGAGGTGGCCGTCGAGCGCGGCCGGCGGCTGCTCGACGTCGGCGAGGTCGACGGGCAGCACTTCGCGGTGATGGCCGGCATGGGTTTCGACGCCCAGATGCTGGCCGCCACCAACGAGACGACGAAACGGCGGATCGGCTGGCCGGCGTACGTGGTGGGCGCCGCCCGACACCTGCGGGACCGGCCGATGCGGGTGTCCATCTCGCTGGACGACCAGCCGCCGCTGCGCCGCCGCGCCCGCTCGGTGCTGGTCGCCAACGTCGGCCGGCTCCAGGGCGGGGTACGCCTGCTCACCGAGGCCGAACCCGACGACGGCTACCTCGACGTCGCCGTGCTCACCCCGCACCGGTTGCGGCACTGGGTCAGGCTCGGCTGGGCGGTGGTACGCCGCCGCGACCGGGTGCCCCGGATGGAGGTCTTCCGCGCCCGCCGGGTGACCATCACCAGCAACCGGGCGCAGCCGCGCGAGCTGGACGGCGACCTGATCGAGCCCGGCCGTGAGCTGAGCGTGCAGATCCGCCGACGGGCCCTGTGGCTGTGCGTACCGCAGCCGGAGAGCACACCCGACCTGGCCGAGGACGCGTCCGGCGCCGCCGAGCGGGGTGAGCGGCTCATCGAGGAGGGCCGGGGTGAGTAGCACCAAGATGGTGCCGGAGACCCGGCTGATGTCCGACGAGCAGCTCTGCGCCGACCACGCCTGGCAGACGCTGCGCCGCGAGGGCCGCTGGCACCTGCTGCACGACGCCTTCGTCCGGTTCCGCTACGGCGACGGTTTCAGCCACGCCCGCGCCTTCGCCTTCCAGCTCTGCCTGGCCGTGGTGCCGTTCCTGATCGCGCTGACCGGGCTCATCTCGGAACTCGGGGTCGCCGAGGGCGGCGAGGTGGTGGCCGACACCGTGCTGGCGCTCACCCCCGGCGCCAGCGAGGCGGTCGTCGCCGAGCTGCTCGGCGAGGGCGAGGGCGGCGAACGCGTCGAGGACATCGGCGAGGTGGCGCTGGCCCTCGGCCTCGGCACCGGGCTGGTCGCGCTGACCAGCACGATGGCGCAGATCGAGCGGGGCGCCAACCGGATCTACGGTGTCGAGCGCGACCGCCCCGCCCTGCGGAAGTACCTGCGCGCCGCGGTGCTCGCCGTCATCGCCGGCATCCCGGCGCTGACCGGGTTCCTCATCCTCGTCGGCGGCGGCCCGATGGGCGACTCGGTGGAACGCCGCTACGCGTGGGGCGAGGTGGCCGCCGTCGTCTGGGACGTGGTGCGCTGGCCGCTCAGCCTCGGGCTGACCGTGCTGGCCGTCGCGGTGCTGTTCCGGTACGCGCCACGTCGCCGCCAACCCGGCCTGTCCTGGCTGCTCTTCGGCGCCGGCATCGCCACCGCGCTGTGGTGGCTGGCCAGCCTGCTGCTCGCCGGCTACGTACGGTTCAGTGAGGACTTCGGCCAGACGTACGGCGCGCTGACCGGCATGATGGCGTTGTTGCTCTGGGCCAACCTCACCGGCATGGCGCTCTTCGGCGGGCTGGCCTTCGCCGCCCAACTGGAGGCGGTCCGCATCGGCGTGTCCGAGCCCGCCAAGCCGGACCTGTGGAAGCCGAACGCCCCGCGTACGGGTCTGCACGACACCGGCGAGATGACCGCGCTGTAGTTCCGCCATCCGGGCCGGACCGTCGTCCGCCACCCGGAGGTGGGTGTACGCACGCATCGACGCGGGTACAGCGCCACGCCAGAAGGCGTCGCCGTCGGTCGACGCCACCGCACAAGGAGGCTGCCGTGGGCGTGGTCCGGGACGTACTACGACGACCCCTCGGTCACTTCACCGAACGTACCCTCGCCGGGCTGCTGCTCGTCCTCGGTGCCGGGGTCGGCTTCGGGCTGCTGCTGGTGCTGGTCCGCGTGCAGTGGTCCCCGCTGTACGACGTGGACCACGGCGTGGCGGTCTGGCTCAACGAGCAGATCTCGCCGATCGGTCCGCTGGTGACGGTGCTCAACGCCGTCACCGACCTCGGCGGTCGACCGGTGATCGTCTGGCTGGTCACCGTGGCCGTGGTCGGGCTGCTGATCCGCAAGCAGGGTCGGCTCGCGGTCTTCCTGATCGTCACCGGAGCGGGCGCGCTGATCCTCGACCCGTCGCTCAAGACGCTCGTCGACCGGTTGCGCCCGGAGGTGGACGTGCCGATCGGCACGTACGCCGGGCAGAGCTTCCCCAGCGGGCACGCGCTCGGGTCGATGGTCGCCTACGGCGCGCTGCTGCTGGTCTTCCTGCCGGCCATGGCACCCCGCTGGCGCAAACCGGCGATCGCCCTGGTCGCCACCGTGGTGGCCCTGATCGGATTCACCCGGGTCGCGCTCGGCGTGCACTTCCTCTCCGACGTGCTCGGCGCCTGGCTGCTCGGCGCGGCCTGGCTCGGCGTCACCGCGTACGCCTTCCGGCTGTGGCGGTTGGAACGCGGCCGACCGGCCGCTCCGCTGACCGAGGGCCTGGAACCCGAGGCGGCACACGAGGTGGCCCCGGCGCCGGACGAGGAGAAGCTGCTGCCGCACGCCCGCGCCGGCGTCGCCGAGATCGTGGTCGGCTGGGTGCTGGTCTTCGGTGCCCTCTACGGCTTCGGCATGTTCGTCAGCTACTACGCCGACGGCACCTTCCTGGCCCGGCTCGACGAGACCGTGCCGCAGTGGTTCGCCGAGCACGGCACCCCGTTCCTGGACGACCTGAGCTGGTGGTGGAGCAAGGTCGGCGACACCCACGCCATCCTGCTCATCTCGATGGTCTTCTGCCCGCTGGTGCTGGCGATCTGGCGACGCTGGCGACCGGTGCTCTTCGTGGCGCTGACCATGTTCGGCGAGCTGACGCTCTTCCTCGCCTCCGCCGCCGCCGTGGACCGGCCGCGCCCGCCGGTGGAGAACCTGGACGGCCCGATGCCCACCTCCTCCTTCCCGTCCGGCCACATCGCGGCCACACTCTGCCTCTGGGTGGCGATCGCGGTGGTGGTCTTCGCGCGTACCGACCGGTGGTGGCGTTGGCTCTTCGTCGCCGCGGCGGTGATCATGCCGGTCGGCGTGGCCGTGTCCCGGATGTACCGGGGCATGCACCACCCGACCGACTTCATGGGCGCGATCATGCTGACCGGGCTCTGGATCGGGCTGCTCTACTGGGTGGTCCGCCCCAACGAGGACGTGCGGTCCGGCAACCAGCCGGAGATCGAGTCCGAGGACGTGGACACCCTGGACGATGAGCTGGCCAAGGCCGGCCAGCCGGGCTGAGGCGACCGTGCTGCGGGTGATGACCTGGAACATCCGCAACGGCGGGCGGGACCGGGGCGGCCCGGACCGGCGTACCCTGCTGGCCCGGGTCGTCGCCGCGCACCGGCCGGACGTCCTCGCCCTCCAGGAACTGCGCGGCCTCGACGTGGCCCGCTTCGCGGCGGACGCCGGTCTGACGCCCCACCTGGCCCGGTCACCCTTCGGCCAGCCGGTCGCGATACTCGTCGACCCGCGCTGGCCGACCCCGTCGACCGGGCCGGTCCGGCGCCCGTTCCACCACGCGGCGCAGCGCGTGACCCTGTCCACCGACGCCGGGCCGCTCGCGGTCCTGAGTACCCACTTCTACCCGTACCGTGGCGGTCGCCGCCTGATCGAGGCCCGCTGGGCGGCCACCGCGCTGCGCCGGGCCCGCGCCGACCTCGCCCTGCTCGCCGGAGACCTGAACACCCTCGCCCCGTACGCCCACCACGCTCGCGACGCCGACCACGGTCAGCACGGTCAGCACGGTCACCGCGCCGAGCACGCTCACCGCGCCGACCAGGCTCAGCACGCCGAGCACGCTCAGCACGCCGAGCACGCTCAGCACGCCGAGCACGCTTACTGCGCCGACCAGGCTCACCGCGCCGACCAGGCTCAGTGCGCCGACCAGGCTCAGTGCGCCGACCACGCTTACCAGGCCGACCATGCTCACCACGTCGATCACGGTTACCAGGCCGACCACGCTCACCAGGCCGACCACACCGAGAGCCTGGCTCGGCTGGCACCCGCGTACCGCCGTCGGCACCTGCGCCGTGACGGACGGACCGTGGACACCCGGGCGATCGTCCGTCTGCTCGCCTCCGGTCTGGTCGACCTGGCCGCCACCGCCGGACCGACCGTACCCACCGGCCACGGCCGCACCCCGGAGTTCGCCGAGATGCGCCTGGACTACCTGCTGGCCACCCCCGCCCTGGCCGCCCGCCTGGTCGACGTCCAGGTGATCCGCACCCCCGACACCCACCAGGCCTCCGACCACCACCCCGTAGCCGCCACCTTCACCCTCACCCCACCCACCTAGCCACCGTGGCCCGGGTCCGGCTCGCCGAGGGCCCGCTGCATGTCCGCCTCGTCCAGCCCAGCCACCTGTACCCGCCTGGCTCCTGCCCGGTCCATCCCCGTGCCAGTTCCTTCGCTAGACCGACGGTGAGCCCAGGCTGCGAGCGTGTCGACTGTCGTGGATGAATAGTGGTCCACGTCCAGCGCCCCATGCCCGAGACCCTCCACCTGGTCCGGTCCGGCGCGCCGGTCACCACACGTCCCGCACTCAGCGTCCCGCGTCCGGCGCCCGGCCTCCCGCGTCCCGCCGTCCCGCGTCCCGCCGTCCCGCGTCCCGCCGTCCCGCGTGAGCCCACCATGATCCGCCCAACTTCATTGATGTTGCTGCCTCAGAGGCTCCCGGAGACAGCAACATCATTGAAGTAGTTCCATCCTGAATCCGCTGGCCAGTAGGTCTTGACGGTGGGGTGGTGGTAGGTGTTTGAGCAGGTCCACGAAGAGGTGATCTTCGGGTTGATCGTTTGCCCAGCAGGGACTGCCCCGGGTTTGGTTGACTCGCGGGGTTGAGTGGTTCAGGTCGGGTGTGTGGGCTGGTTGATTGTCTCAAACTCGATCGGGGTGAGGCGTCCGAGGCGTTGTTGCCGTCGTCGGCGGTGGTAGGTCCGTTCGATCCAGGTCACCATCGCCAGGCGCAGGTCGTGGCGGGTGCTCCAGCGTTGCCGGTCCAGGACGTTGCGTTGCAGTAGGGCGAAGAACGATTCCATCGCGGCGTTGTCGCCGCAGGCGCCGACGCGGCCCATCGAGCCGACCAATCCGTTGCGGTGCAATGCCTTCACAAATTTCCTAGACCGGAATTGGCTGCCCCTGTCCGAGGGGACCACGGTGCCGGCCGGATCGCGTAGTCGGACCGCGTTGGACAGCGCCGCGACGGCCAGAGAGGCTTTCATCCGGGTGTCGATGGAGTAGCCGACGATCCGGCCGGAGTACACGTCCTTGATCGCGCACAGGTAGAGCTTGCCCTCGGCGGTGGGGTGTTCGGTGATGTCGGTCAGCCACAGCCGGTTCGGGGCGTCGGCGGTGAACCGGCGGTGCACCAGGTCGTCGTGCACCGGCGGCCCGGCCCGCCGCGTGAGCCCCTTGCGCTTGGCGAACACCGACCAGATGCGCTGCTGTGAGCACAGCCGGGCGACCCGGTTCGGGCCGGCGGTGATGCCGTGGGCGGGGAGTTCGTCGGCGATGAACCGGTACCCGAACGCCGGATCATCGTGGTGGATGTCCAGGGCGGCGTTGATCAGATGGGCGTCGTCGACGTCACGTCGCGACACCGGCTCGGCGCGCCATGCGTAGTAGGCCTGCTTACTGAACCCCAACACCCGGCAGGTCACCGCGACGGGGATCCCGTCCGCGGCCAGGTCACCGACCAGCGGGTACATCATTTTGGGGAGATATCCCGGGCGAAGAACGCCGCCGCCCGCCGCAGGATCTCGTTCTCCTGCTCCAGAAGCTTGTTACGCCGACGCAGCTCTCGCAGTTCCGCTGACTCGCTGCTGGTGGCCCCGGAACGGACACCGTCCTCGACATCGGCGAGCTTGAGCCAGCGGTGCAGACAGCCCTCGGAGATCCCGAAGTCCTTCGCGATCTGCCGCAACGGCGCCTCGCCCTTACGCGCGACCGCGACCACGTCACGACGGAACTCCGGCGGAAACGCTTTCGGCATGACAGACATCCTTCCAGCGAGGAACGCATCCTCACAGGTCAGGAGTCAACCAAACCGGGTGCAGTCCCGCACACCAGCGTGGCCTGCATGACATACAGATGAGCCCTCGGCCAGGGTGTTCGGTCGTGACACACAAAAACCCGCCGGCCGAGGGCTCGCCGCTTGTCTACCAGTCCCGTCTACCGCTGTCCACGA
>NZ_JBSFSO010000004.1:0-257019 GCF_053589795.1 Micromonospora sp. NPDC003241
CTGTTCTTCTACCTTGTCCCCGGCCCCGAGCCCCCCCCCGCCGCGCACGGGGGGGGGGGCACGCCCCCCCCCCCCCCCCGCCTCGCGCTGTCCGGCGCGCGATCTGAGCCGGACGGGTTGACTGGTTTTCGTCAATATGATAATTGACCGTCTTATTTGGATGACGACTCTCCTCCGCGCCGCCGACGGTTGACTCTCGGTGATTTTCCGGCGACGTCTAGCGCAAGCCAGATCCACGTTGGATAATATCCGGGCGTCAGTCGCCCAGCATTGCCAATTCGGGCTGTGCCGCCGGTGGAGGGACAATTCCGTGAAGCGTGACCAGTCACCTGTGCTACCTGGCGACGGTGCCACGGACTACGCACGTTATATGCGTACGGAGGCGTTGCTCGGGTTGCAGCGGTCCCCGGCGGAGATGATCCACCGCGACGAACTGCTGTTCCAGGTGGTGCACCAGTCCACCGAGCTGTGGCTGAAGCTGGCGGCGGCGGAGCTGGTCGAGTCGGTGGCTCGGGTGGACGCCGGTGAGGTGGTGGCGGCCGAGGCGTTGCTCGGCCGGGCCATCCTCGGTGTCCGGCTGGTCACCGACCAGATGGAGATGCTCCGGTACCTCTCACCAGCGGATTTCCAGGCCATGCAGCCCGCGCTGGGTAACGGCTCCGGTGCCGAGTCGCCGGGATGGCGGCAGGTCCAGACGCTCAGCCGCCGGCTCGGCCGGGCCTTCCACGACCATCTCGACGCCCGGGGCCTCGCCCCGTCGTCGCTGCCCGACCTGGACCCGACGGACCCGACGCACCGGTTGGCCGAGGCGATGGTCGAGTGGGACGAACGGGTGTCCTCCTGGCGGGTACGGCACTACCAGGTGGCGCTGCGGATCGGTGGCCACCCTCCGGCCGGCACTCCGGGCAGCCCGGCGAACATGCTCGCCAAGCTTGTCGGGCACCGATTCTTCCCGGAATTGTGGCAGGTGCGCCTGCACACCCCCGACGCGGAATCCGCCGCTCTGCACTGACGTTTCCTCGGCCCTCGGCCGACCCGATTGCGATCCTCTTCGGAATGTCGAGGTGCGGTTTCGTGCGCGAATTGACTGGCTGGTCGGCGGACGCAGCCGATCCCGATGAATTTCCCTACGACCAGGTGGTCGACGCATTTCACCGGGTCGGCAAACATTTCGTCGACAAGGAACTGCTCGCCCGGCTGGACGAGGCGCGCGCGAGGGTGACCGGGCACGACGAGCCGGCCCGGCTGCTGCGCGACTTCCTCGACGTCGCGCTGGACAAGTGGGACGGCCGCTACGACTACCGCAGCTACCTCGCGCTGCGCCTGCTCCGGCTGCCCGACGGGACCGACGATCCGCCGCCCGACACCGGGCCCGACGCCCGGCGGGCCCGGGACCGGCTGGTCGTCCGGCTGGTCGCCGACGCGGTCTCCTTCGAACTGTCGGCCGCCGCCAAGGTCACCGGACTGCTGCCGGAGCAGCGCCCGGGGCGGGCGGTGGTGGCCAAGCGCTGCCGGCTCGGCGTCCGCGCCGCTCTGCCCGCCCTGGGCCGCCTCGGCCTGCGCACGACGATCGACGACGACCCGCCCGCCACCGCCGCCACCACGCTGTCCGCCGTCGTCGCCGGCCTGGACACCACCGGCGACCCGTCGCTGCGGCTGAGCATGCTGCCGGTCCACGTCACCCACGACGAATACCTGTTCATCCGGGTGCTCCAGGCCTACGAGTGCGTCTTCGCCGGGGTCGCCGACGAACTCCGGGGCGTGGTCGCCGCCCTGTGCACCGGGCCGCCCGCCCCGGCGGTCGACCGCCTCGGGTACGCCCGCGACCTGCTCGGCACCGCCGGCACGTTGTTCTCGCTGCTGGCCACCATGCAGCCCGCCGCGTTCCAGACGTTCCGGCAGTACACCGAGGGCGCCAGCGCCATCCAGTCCCGGTCGTACAAGCTCGTGGAGTCGCTCTGCCGTACACCCGCACCGGACCGGCTGGACTCGGTGGCCTACCGGTCCGTGCCGGAGATCCGCGCCCGGGTGGTGGACGGCCAGCCGACCGTCGACGAGGCGTACCGTCGCGCGGTCCACGAGGGGCGGCTGGACGAACCGTCGCGCCGCCTGATGGAGGTCGGCATGGGCAGGTTCGCCGAGGCCCTGGCGCAGTGGCGGCGGACCCACTACGGGGTGGCGGTGCGGATGCTGGGCCGCCGGCCCGGCACCGGCTACACCGAGGGCACCCCCTACCTGGCGGCGGTACGCGACCTGCCGGTCTTCGACGCCGTCGGCCCGTACCCCTCTCGTCCGACCGGAGGTCGTCCCGCGTGAACCCCGTCGACCCCCTGCCCGGCCCCGACACGCCGGCCTGCCTCGACCCGGCCGTGCACGCGGCGCTGCGCGCCGAGTTCCCGCTGCTGGGCACCTGCGTTTACCTGAACAACAACTCCACCGGCGCGGTGCCCGCCGGTGCCGAGCGGGTGCTGCACGACTACTGGGACACGCTGCGCACCTGGCGCGACGACGCCTGGCAGGACTGGCACGTCGGCCTCGACCGGTACGCCGACTCGGTGGCCGCCCTGATCGGCGCGCCACCGGGCAGCGTGGTCACCGACGCCAACCTGAGTACGCTGCTGGCCCGGCTGGCCTCCTGCTTCGACTACCGGCCGCCCCGCGACCGGGTGGTCGTCACCGACCTGGAGTTCCCGACGGTCCCGTTCGTCTTTCGGGCGTTCGGTCGCTACGGCGCGCGGCTCGACGTGGTCGGCACCGGCGGACCGGACCTCGACCAGGACGCCCTGGAGGCCCGCCTGGACGAGCGGACGCTGCTGGTGTGCGTCACGCACGCCGCCTTCACCTCCGGCGCCACCGTGGACCTGCCCCGGCTGGTGGAGGCAGCCCACCGGGTCGGCGCGCTGGTGGTGGTGGACGCCTTCCAGACCGTCGGGGTGGTGCCGCTGGACGTCACCGCGCTGGGCGTCGACGCCGTCCTCGGCGGCGCGAGCAAGTGGCTCTGCGGCGTCGGCACCGCCTTTCTCTACGTCCGGCCCGACCTGGTGCCGCACCTGGAACCGGCGGCGACCGGCTGGCAGGCCGGCGACCGGGCGTTGACCTTCCGTGTCTCCACCGGTTGGGCACCCGGCGCGCACCGGTTCGCCGGTGGCACGCCGTACCCGCTGACCTCGCTGGTCTCCCAGGTCGGGCTGGACCTGCTGGCCGGGGTCGGCGTACCGGCGATCCGTCGGCACTCGCTCGCCCTCACCCAGCGGGTCCTGGACCGCGCCGCGCAGGCCGGCATCGCCGTGGTCAGCCCGACCGCCGCGCACCGGCGCGGCGGCGTGGTGTTCCTGGACGTGCCGGACGGCGAGGCGGTCAAGCGACGGCTGGCCGCGCAGCAGTTCATCTGTAGTTGGCGCGGCCACCTGCGGATCGGCCCGCACGCCTACAACACCCTCGACGAGATCGACGCGTTCATGGACGCGTTGGGCAAGGAGTTGGGTCGATGACCGTCACGCTCTCCCCGCGCGCGTTGATGAGCCTGCTCGCCAACGGGCCCAAGGCGATGGACGTGCTGGAGACGGCGCTCACGCTCGGGCTGCTCGACGAGCTGGAGCCCGGTCCGGTCCGGCTCGACACCCTGGCCGACGACCTGAAGGTGCGCCCGCTGCGGCTGTACAAGTTCCTCGACTGCCTGGAGAGTCTGGGTTTCCTCGTGCGGGAGGGCTCGGGCGGCGACATCGGCGCCACCCGCTACCGGGCGGTGCCCGGCCTGCGCGCGGCGGTCGAGGCGGTGGTCGGCCCGGACGCGCTCGAACGCGACCGGGACCGCTACCCGTGGCGGCTGCTGCACGGGCGGCTCGCCGACAGCCTGCGGGGCGAGGTGAGCATCGGCGACGACGACTTCGCGTGGCCGCCGAAGACCGACGAACAGACCGCCGACTTCGAACGCAGCATGGCCGTCGGGTTGGGACCGGTCGTCGAGGCGGTCCGGCGGCACGCCGACCGGCTCTGGTCGGGCCGGCGTCGGCTGCTGGACGTGGGCGGTGGCGACGGCACGCTGGCCGCGCACGTCCTGGACACCGCGCCGGAGCTGCGTGCCGACGTCTACAACCTGCCCGCGGTGGCGCCGCTGGTGGACCGCACCCGCGTCGCCCGGGGCCACCCGGACCGGCTCGGTTTCGTCGGCGGTGACTTCCTCACCGAGGAACTGCCCTCCGGCTACGACGCGATCTCCTTCGTCCGGGTGCTGCACGACTGGCCCGACGAGGTGGCCCGGCACCTCGTGACCCAGGCGTACGCGGCCCTGGAACCGGGTGGCCTGCTGCTGATCTGCGAGGAGTTCCGCACCCCCGACCGGCTGGCCATGCAGTTCTTCTGGAGTTACTTCCTGATCGGCGTCGACACCTGTGTGAGCCGGCTGCGTGAGGCCGAGTACTACACCGCGTTGCTCGCCGAGAGCGGCTTCACCGAGGTGACCGTCCTGCCCGGCACCTGGGAGTTGGTGACCGCCCGGAAACCGATCGTGCAGGGCTGACCGTCATCCGTCGGCGTCGCGGTGGGCGATGCATTCCCTCTCGTACGGCAATCGGCTTCGCACACCATTTGACGACCGATTCGCGGAATCGTCCCCCGCTGCCGGGCGGGCCCGCCGAGGGCGGCCGTGATTGTGCTCACGACCGGCACCCCGCAAGCGTGGGGGAGTGCCTTTGATCTCCCTATGCTGGCCAGACGATCGCCCGTTCCCGCCCGCCCCGCGCGGCGAGGCGGGCAGGTGGCGGGTGCCTTGCGCGAGGCGGGGGAGGAAGTGGCGAGCGATGACCAGCTCCACACGGATCTGGGACGGGCTGTCGATTCCCGCCCCCGGCACCTACCGGCTCGATCCGGCGCACAAGCGGATCGGGTTCCTCGCCCGACACATGATGGTCAGCCCGGTGCGGGGCGAGTTCCGGGACGCCACCGCGCAGATCGTCGTCGCCGAGGATCCGCTTGGATCGACGATCGAGGCGACCATTCAAGCGGGCAGTATCGATACGGCGAGTACGGATCGGGACACGCACCTGCGTAGCGCCGATTTCCTCGATGTGGAGACGTTTCCCACCCTCGAGTACCGCAGTACCGGAATTGCGCGACTGGAGAAGACCGATCCGATCTTCTACTGGGCGAAGCTCAGGAACCACCGCCTCGGCCGACGGCCGGCCCCGGAGGAGTCGGCCCGGCCGGCGAGCCCGGCGACCGCCCGGTTCGTGCTCGGCGGTGAGTTGACCGTCAAGGGGATCACCCGCCCCGTCGACCTCCAGGTCGAGTTCGGCGGTGCCCGGCGTGACCCGTACGGGCAGGACATCTTCGGCTTCAGCGCGACGGCCGAGATCGACCGCGAGGACTACGGCCTGGTCTGGAACGTGGTCCTGGAGAGCGGTGGGGTGCTGGTCGGCAAGAGCGTCCGCATCGAGATCGCCGGTGAGGCGATCCGGCAGGCGTAGCCTTCACGCCGCGTTCACCGCAGATTGACGGCGGATACGCATCCATTGATCGCGATGTCTGCGACAATCCGTCTGTCTCTGCCATCCCGTCAGGTGGGACCCCCGCCCACCGTGGCAGGTGACAGTCAGGAGTCGCCCCGTGGCTCACATCCGTACCGTCGCCCTCGGCGCGGTGGCTGCCGTCGCCCTGTCCCTCGTCGTGGCCCCGTCGCCGGCCGGCGCCACCCCGCCCAACATCCCGTCGCACAGCACGGCGGTGAGTCGGCTCGGCGCGCTCACCGTGGCCGCCGAGTCGCACCAGTCCAGCTACAGCCGGGACCTCTTCCCGCACTGGATCACCATCACCGGCACCTGCAACACCCGGGAGCAGGTCCTCAAGCGGGACGGCAGCAACGTGGTCGTCGACGCCAACTGTTATCCGACCTCCGGGTCCTGGTACAGCCCGTACGACGGGGTGACCCGGACGAACCCGGCCGACATCTCCATCGACCATGTCGTGCCGCTGGCCGAGGCGTGGCGGTCCGGGGCCTGGTCCTGGACCACCGCCCGGCGACAGACCTACGCCAACGACCTGGGCGGTCCGGAGTTGTGGGCGGTCACCGGCAGCGTCAACTCGTCGAAGGGCGACCGGGACCCGGCGGCGTGGAAGCCGCCGCGAGCGGCCTTCCACTGCACCTATGCGCGTGCCTGGATCCAGGTGAAGTGGTTCTACGGCCTCTCCGTCGACAGCGCCGAGAAGTCCGCGCTGGCCGGCATGCTCAACACCTGCTGACCTGGATGTAAGGAAGGGACCCCTACTAACGCCTCGTGTATAGGAAGGGTCCCTTCCTTGCATCCGAGCGGTCGCTTCGCGGTCAGAAACTGAATCCCGTTACCATTACTGCTGATCCACGGAGGGGGGCGGGGTGCAGGGCGTACTCACCGGTTTCGCCGTCATCGCCACCGTCATCGCGATCGGCTACCTGGTGGGGCGCATCGGACTGCTGGGGCCGGAGGGGCCTGCCGTACTCTCCCGGGTCTCGTTCTTCGTCGCGACGCCCGCGCTGCTCTTCGAGACCGTCTCCCGTGCCGACGTGTCCACCGTCTTCTCGTCGGCCCTGCTCGTCACGCTGATCAGCACCACCGTCGTCGCGGCGGTCTTCGTGGCCGTCGCGATGCTGTGGTGGCGACGCCCGGCGCCCGAGGCGACGATCGGCGCCCTCGCCGCCTCGTACGTCAACGCGGGCAACATCGGCATCCCGATCGCGGTCTACGTGCTCGGTGACGCCGCGCTCGTCGCGCCGGTGCTGATGTTCCAGGTGGTCGTGATGGCGCCCCTGGCGTTCGCGGTGCTGGAGTCGTCGGCCGCGCGGGATTCGTCGGCGGTGCGGGAACGTCGGTCGGTGATCCGGGCGGCGGTGCGGCCACTGCTGAACCCGATCACCGTCGCCTGCGGCCTGGGGGTGGCCGTGAGCGTCGCCGGCTGGTCGCCGCCGGAGCCGGTGATGCGGCCGGTGGAACTGGTCGCCGCGATGGCGGTGCCCGCCGCACTGCTGGCCTACGGTCTGTCCCTGCGGGGGGCTGCGCCGCCCGGCTCCGGCGACACCGCGTGGGACGTCCGGCTTGCCGTGGTGCTCAAGACGCTGGTCCACCCGGCGGTCGCCTACCTGGTGGCCCGCTACGGCCTCGGGCTGTCCGCGCCGCTGGTGCTGGCGTGCACGGTCACCGCGGCTCTGCCCACGGCCCAGAACGTCTTCGTCTACGCCGTCCGCTACGGCCGGGGCGTCGTGCTGGCCCGCGACGCGATCCTGCTGTCGACCGCGACCGCCGTCCCGGTGCTGATCGCGGTGGCGCTGCTCGCCGGCTGACCAGCGGCCCCGAAAGCAATTCGCATCCTTTTCGATGCGCGGCCCGAGGGGTCGTGTCGGTCGGAGCGCGCTCGACGACGCCTCGCCGGCCGCGTCACGAGGGCGGCCCGGGAGGCCTTGCCGAAATGGTTTTCGGGGCGCACGCTGTCGGCGGACAGTGATATCTGTCGATCATCTGTCGGTCGACACACACCGCGTCGACCTCGCGCCGGTGCCGCTTCCGCCGGTGCCGGCACACCACCCGCCCCCGTCCCGTCCCCGTCGACTGGAGACCTCGATGCGACGACGACCCGTTGTCCGCGCCCTGGCCGCCGGCTGCGCCGCCGCGCTGGCCGCGACCCTCGCCCTCACGGCACCCGCCACGGCCGCCAACCCCGTCATCACCACCATCTACACCGCCGATCCCGCACCGCTCGTGGTCGGCAACACGATGTACGTCTACGCCGGGCGCGACGAGGCGCCGGTGGGCACCAACAACTTCGTCATGCGCGAGTGGCACGTGCTCTCCACCACCGACGCGGCGAACTGGACCCACCACGGCGCCCGGGTCGCCATCGGCACCTTCGGTTGGGCCGGCGCCGACGCCTGGGCCAGCGAGGTCGAGCACCGCAACGGCCGGTACTACTGGTACACCTCGGTCAACGGCAACGGTCCCGGCTGGATGAACATCGGCGTGGCGGTGGCCGACAGCCCGCTCGGCCCGTTCACCGACGCCAAGGGCGGGCCGCTGATCAGCGACAGCACTCCGAACTCCTCGCCGCTGAACATCGACCCCACTGTCTTCGTCGACGACGACGGCCAGGCGTACCTGTACTGGGGCGGCTACTGGGGTGCCCGGGCGGTCCGGCTGGCCGGCAACATGATCGACACGGTGGGCTCGGTGGTCACCCCACAGGGGCTGACCCACTTCTGGGAGGCCCCGTTCATGTTCAAGCGCAACGGCCTCTACTACATGCTCTACGCGGCGAACGACACCCAGGGCTGCGTCACCTCGTCGAGCTACGCCTGCCAGCGCTACGCCACCGCCACCAACCCGATGGGCCCGTGGACCCACCGGGGCGTCGTGCTCGGCCAGGTCTCCTCGACCACCAACCACGCGGGCGTGGCCCAGCTCAACGGCCAGTGGTACATGGTGTACCACAACGCCAACGCGCCCGGCGGCGGCAACTTCCGGCGCTCCGTCGCGGTGGACCGGATGTACTTCAACGCCGACGGCACCATCCAGCCGGTGGTGCAGACCACCACCGGACCACCGCCCAACCTCGGCGGCGGTGTCGCGCCGCCGACCGGCACCAACCTGGCACCCACCGCCACCGCCTCCACCTCGCACGTCTCCGCCTGGGAGAGCCTGGCCGCGATCAACAACGGCGGGGTACCGGCCAGTTCCGCCGACCGCGGCAACCTGGCCTACGGCAACTGGCCGCAGCAGGGCACCCAGTGGATCGAGTACCGCTGGCCGACCGCGCAGAACATCAACCGCACGGCCGCCTACTGGTTCGACGACGGCCAGGGCATCGACCTGCCCGCCTCCTGTCAGGTGCAGTACTGGAACGGCAGCGCGTACGTCAACGTGCCGAACCAGTCGACCTGCCCGGTGGCCGGTGACACCTACAACGTCACCACGTTCGGCTCGGTCAACACCACCCGGCTGCGGCTGAACATCACCTCCCGTACCGGCTCCTCCACCGGAGTCCTGGAGTGGATGGCGTTCCAGTCATGACCGGGACCCCACGCGCGTACCTCGCCGCACTCGTCACCGCCGTCCTGGTCGCCGGCACACTGGTGCTTCCCGGCACACCCGCCTCGGCCGCCCAGACCATCGGCTATCCCACCTTCTCCGGGCCGGCGGTGCCGGCCCCGCCGGTCGGCTACACCACCGGCAACACCATGCGGGCCATCTACGACGCCGAGAGCGCCGGCACCGACTTCTGGATCGACCGGCTGCTGGCCCGCCCGGGCAACGACCCCGCCGGTCCCTGGCTGATGACCCGGGGACGCGGCCTGTTCATGTACACCCACAACCCGTCGGTGATCGGCTTCGGTGGCAACACGGCCTACTGGGACAACATCAGCAGCCAGGGCGCCTACACCGTCACGGTCGGCTCGGGCACCCTCACCGAGCAGGTGGCGCAGCGATGGCAGGCGCCCAGTCACTGGCGCAGCGTGCACACCGGAGGCTCGCTGCGCGTCGACGTCACCAAGTTCATCACCCGGCAGAACGTCGCGGTGACCAACCTGACCGTCACCAACACCGGCTCGACCAGCAGCACCGTGCCACTGCGGGTCACCTCCCCGTACGCCGCCACGGGCAGCGGCAGCGAGCTGACCGGCAGCCGGCAGGTGAAGAACAACCTCACCACCATCCGGCCCCGGCTCTCCGCCGACGGGTTCACCGTCAGCAGCGGCGGCCTGAGCCGGTCGGTGACCCTCGCCGCCGGGCAGAGCGTCACCACCAAGGTGCAACTGGGCGTGGTCACCGACGAGATCCCCGAGTCGCTGACCGAGTACACCGGTTACCGCACCGCCACCCCGGCCGCCGCCTTCGCCACCCACGTACGCGAGTACCACCGCTGGTGGGCGGAGAACGTGCCCTACATCGACGTGCCCGACCCGGCGATCAAGAAGAACGTCTACTACCGCTGGTGGCTGATGCGCTTCAACCACCTGGACGTTGACATCCCGGGCCAGGACTTCCAGTTCCCCACCTCGATCGAGGGGGTGACCGGCTACAACAACGCCATCGTGCTGACCCAGCCGATGCACGTCGACGACCTGAAGTACCTGCGCGACCCGATCCACTCGTACGGGCCGTGGCTGTCGGTCGGGCAGTCCTCGGCCAACGGCCGGTACGTGGACAACCCCGGTGACCCGGAGAACTGGTCGAACAGCTACACGCAGTACCTGTCCGAGGCGGGCTGGCGGGCGTACCAACTGCACGGCGGGCAGCCGGCGATGCTGCACAACTTCGCCCGCTACGCCGAGATGGACGTGAAGGGTCAGCTCGCCACCTACGACACCAACAACAACGGGGTGATCGAGTACGACTGGGGTGCGATGACCGGCAACGACGCCGACGCGGTGTCGTTCCACTGGCGCTCCGGCAACCTGGACCGGGCCGAGGGCGCGTACGTCTACAGCAACGCCCTGGCCGCCGCCCAGGCGTACACGGCGCTCGGCAACACGGCCAAGGCCACCGAGATGCAGACGCTGGCCAACCGGGTACGGGACGGCATCGTGAACGTGCTGTGGAACCCGAGCCGGCAACTCCTGGAGCACCGGCATGTCGCCACCAACACCCACGTGCCGTGGAAGGAGATCAACAACTACTACCCGTACGCGGTCGGGCTGATGCCGAACACCGCCACCTACCGGGAGGCGCTGCGCCTGTTCGACGACCCGGCCGAGTACCCGATCTTCCCCTTCTATACCGCCAACCAGCGGGACAAGGCCGCTGCGGCGGCGGCCGGCAACCCCGGCAGCAACAACTTCTCCACCATCAACTCCACCGTGCAGTTCCGGCTCTACTCCTCGGTGCTGCGCAACTACCCCAACCAGTGGATGACCGCCGAGCACTACAAGAAGCTGCTCTACTGGAACGTCTGGGCGCAGTACGTGAACGGCAACACCCAGTGGCCGGACGCCAACGAGTTCTGGTCCAACTGGAACGGTTCGTCGATCACCTACCGCTCCTGGATCCACCACAACATCCTGGGCAGCAGCAACTGGACGGTCGTCGAGGACGTGGCCGGGCTGCGCCCGCGCAACGACACCACCATCGAGCTGCACCCGATCCCGATCGGCTGGTCCCACTTCGCGGTCAACAACCTGCGCTACCGCAACGCCGACCTGAGCGTGGTGTGGGACGACCCGGCCGACGGGATCACCCGCTACCCGGGTGTCCCGCAGGGCTACTCCATCTATCTCAACGGCACCCGGGTGGCCACCGTGGACCGACTGACCCGGGTGCTCTACGACCCGGCCACCGGGGCGGTCACCCTGCCGGCGGGCGGCACCACCACCTTCAGCACCGCGTTCGCCGGGCTGCAACTGCCGCAGAACGTCAACCACACGGGTGCCCGGATGGTGGACATGTTCGCCAAGGCCGGCGTCGACCTGACCGCCACCACGCCGAACCTGGCCCAGGGCGCGACCACGTCGGCGTCGTACACCGCCTCGGGCACCTCCACCGGTGCGGCGGTCGACGGGTTCCCGACCAACGCGCCGATCTGGGGGAGCACCGGGTCGTCGAACGCCACCGACTGGTACGAGGTGACCTTCGGCCAGACCCGGACCGTCGACGACGCCTGGCTGTACTTCCGGGACGACCGGGCCGGCAACCGCTACCGCGCACCGGCGTCCTACAACGTCCAGTACTGGAACGGCAGCACCTGGGTCAACGCCGCCAACCAGGTGAGGACCCCGGCGGCGGCACGAGCCAACCACAACCGGGTCCGGTTCACCCCGGTCAGCACCCAGCGGATCCGGGTACAGCTCACCCACGCCTCCGGATTCCGCACCGGGCTGACCGAGCTGAAGCTGTACGCCCGGGGCGCTGGCCCGCCGCCGTCGGGCAACCTGGCCGGCTCGGCGACGCCGTCGGCGTCGTACACCTCGTCCTGGGAATCGGTGGCCGCGCTCAACGACGGCATGGACCCGCCGTCGTCGAACGACACGGTCAACCCGCGCTGGGGCACCTGGCCGAACCAGGGACAGCAGTGGGCGGAGCTGACCTGGCCCGCCGCGCAGACGCTGAGCGCGGCGGAGGTGTACTTCTTCGACGACAACGGGGGAGTGCGGTTGCCGGCGTCGTGGCGGTTGCAGTACTGGACCGGCACCGCGTACGCCGACGTGCCGGGAGTCGCCGCGTACCCGATCGCGCTCCACCAGTACAACCGGGTCACGTTCCCGGCGGTGAGCACGACCCGGTTGCGGGTGGTGTTGGAAAGCGGCGTCGGCTCGGTCGGACTGTTGGAGATCAAGGCGACCGGATAGACGGTCGGTGACGACGCGGCGGGCGGGTGCGACACCCGCCCGCCGCGTCCTGCGGTCGCCCCCACGGCGTCGCCGACGAACGGCCGGCCCGAAAAGCGTTATTCGATCTCGACCCGATCAGTCGCTTGTGACCTGCGGAGATAGCGCTCTCACGGATGGCGTCGGAACCCTTGACGGACCGCTGATGCAGCCATCACGATGAATGTCCTGTCCCGCATCTCGCGGCACCCGGCGACCCGTCGGGCGCGTCGCGACAGGGCAGGACTCCACCTCCATCACCTCACCAGGCGTGATCGGCGCACGCCCTCCTCG
This sequence comes from Micromonospora sp. NPDC003241, assembly GCF_053589795.1. Classification (NCBI taxonomy): domain Bacteria; kingdom Bacillati; phylum Actinomycetota; class Actinomycetes; order Micromonosporales; family Micromonosporaceae; genus Micromonospora; species Micromonospora sp. NPDC003241. The sequence continues at coordinate 12,617 of NZ_JBSFSO010000004.1, forward strand.
GAAGGACGTACCGTGCGCAGATCCCTGAGAGCCTGGCTCGGTGCCGCGCTGAGCGCGGTCCTCGTGCTGGGCGGCCTGGTCGCGGCGGCGCCGGCCGCCGTCGCCGCGCCGTTCAGCGTGCTGGTGTTCAGCAAGACCGCCGGCTTCCGGCACGGCTCCATCGGGCCGGGCATCACCGCCATCCAGCAACTCGGCGCCGCCAACGGGTTCACCGTCGAGACCACCGAGGACTCGGCCCAGTTCACCGACGCCAACCTAGGCCGGTTCGCCGCGGTGATCTGGCTGTCCACCACCGGTGACGTGCTCAACGCCGCCCAGCAGGCCGCGTTCGAGCGCTACATCACCGCCGGCGGCGGGTACGTGGGCGTGCACGCCGCCGCCGACACCGAGTACGAGTGGCCCTGGTACGGCGGCCTGGTCGGGGCGTACTTCGCCTCGCACCCGGCCGACCAGACCGCCACCGTGAAGGTCGCCGACCGGGTGCACCCGTCCACGACGAACCTGCCGCAGCGCTGGACCCGGCTGGACGAGTGGTACAACTACCGCACCAACCCCCGGGGCGACGTGCACGTGCTGGCGACGCTGGACGAGAGCACCTACACCGGCGGGAGCATGGGTGCCGACCACCCGATCTCGTGGTGCCACACCTACTCCGGCGGCCGTGCCTGGTACACCGGGATGGGGCACACCGACGCGTCGTACGCCGAGCCGGACTTCCGCCGGCACCTGCTCGGCGGCATCCTCGGCGCGGCCGGCGCGACCGAGGCCGAGTGCGGCGCCACCGTCGACTCGAACTTCCAACAGGTCGAGCTGGCCAAGGGGGCGGCCGAGACCGGCGAGCCGATGAGCCTGACCGTGCTGCCGAACCGGGGAGTCCTGCACACCTCCCGCAACGGCGTCATCCGCTACACCGACGCGGCCGGCAACACCAAGGTCGCCGCCACGCTGCCGGTCTACACCGGCGACGAGGAGGGTCTGCAGGGCATCACCGTGGACCCGAACTTCACCACCAACCGCTGGGTGTACGTCTTCTACGCGCCACCCCTGGACACTCCCGGCGGCGGTGCGCCGGCCACCGGCACCGCGGCCGACTTCGCCCGCTGGGCCGGGGTCAACCGGCTGTCCCGGTTCACCGTGAACGCCGACCACACCGTCAACCTGGCCAGCGAGACGCTGGTCCTGGACGTGCCCACCGATCGGGGCATGTGCTGCCACGTCGGCGGGGACATGGCCTTCGACGCGGCGGGCAATCTGTACCTGTCCACCGGGGACGACACGAACCCGTTCGACTCGGCCGGGTTCACCCCGATCGACGAGCGGCCCGGCCGCAACCCGGCGTTCGACGCCCAACGCACCTCGGCCAACAGCAACGACCTGCGCGGCAAGGTGCTGCGGATCAGGCCCGGCGCCACCGGCGGCTACACCGTGCCAGCGGGCAACATGTTCGCCCCGGGCACCGCGCGCACCCGCCCGGAGATCTACGCGATGGGCTTCCGCAACCCGTTCCGGATGAGCGTGGACAAGGCCACCGGCGTCGTCTACCTCGGCGACTACGGGCCGGACGCGGGCACCGCCGACCCGAACCGGGGACCGGCGGGCAACGTCGAGTTCGCCCGGATCGACCGGCCCGGTTTCTACGGCTGGCCGTACTGCACCGCCCGCAACGACGCCTACAACGACTACACCTTCCCGTCCGGACCGTCCGGCCCGAAGTTCGACTGCGCGGGCGGGCCGGTGAACAACTCGCCGAACAACACCGGCGTCACCCAGCTCCCACCGGCCGTCCCGGCCTGGCTGCCGTACGGCGGGTCCGGCTCGCCGCCGGAACTCACCGGCGGCGGACTGTCCCCGATGGGCGGCCCGGTCTACCGGTACGACCCGGCCAGCACCTCCGACGTGGCGTTCCCGGAGTACTACGACGGGACCTACTTCGCCGGTGAGTTCGGTCGACGCTGGATCAAGAACATCACGCTCGACTCCGCCGGCCAGCCCTTCAAGATCAACCCATTTCCGTGGACCGGCACCCAGGTCATGGACATGGAGTTCGGCCCGGACGGTGCGCTCTACGTGCTCGACTACGGCACCGGCTGGTTCAACGGCGACGCCAACTCGGCGCTGTACCGCATCGAGTACGCCCGCGACGGCCGCGCACCGAGAGCCGTCGTCTCGGCCACCCCGACCAGCGGGGTCGCCCCGCTGACCGTGCAGTTCTCCTCGGCCGGCTCACTCGACCCGGACGGCGACCCGTTCAGCTACGCCTGGGACTTCGACAACAACGGCACCACCGACTCGACCGCCCCGAACCCCAGCCACACCTACACCACCAACGGGGTGCGCACCCCGACGCTGACCGTCCGGGACAGCACCGGCAAGACCGGCACCGCCAGCACCGTCGTCACGGTCGGCAACAGCGCCCCGGTGGTGACCGTCAACACCCCGACCAACGGGCAGACCTTCGCGTTCGGCGACGCGGTGCCGTTCTCGGTCACCGTCACCGACGCCCAGGACGGCCCGATCGACTGCGCCCGGGTCACCGTGAACTACGTCCTCGGCCACGACTCACACGGCCACCAGCTCGGCAGCGTGCGGGGCTGCACCGGGGTCATCCAGACCTCGGTGGACGGCGAGCACGACACCGCGGCGAACATCTTCGGCATCATCGACGCCGAGTACACCGACCGTGGCGGAGGCGGCCAGCCGCCGTTGACCACGCACACGCAGGCGGTGCTGCAACCCCGGACCCGTCAGGCCGAGCACTTCGGGGACTCCTCCGGCATCCAGATCACCCGGCCCGGCAGCGCGCACGGCGGCGCGGCGGTCGGCTACATCGACAACAACGACTGGATCTCGTTCCGCCCGTACGACCTGACCGGCATCCGGTCGTTCAGCGCCCGGGTCGGCGCACCGGCCGGCGCCGGTGGCACGCTCCAACTGCGGGTCGACTCGCCGACCGGGCCGCTGATCGGCTCGACCACCGTGACACCGACCGGCGGGTACGGCACCTTCGCCACGGTCACCGGCGCGGTCACCGCCCCGACCGGCACCCGCACCCTGTTCCTGGTCTTCTCCGGTGGTGGCGGCATGTTCGACCTGGACGAGTTCACGCTCTCCACCAGCACCGGCGGTGGTCCCGGTCCCGGCCCGGACCCCGATCCGGGCACCAACCTGGCGCGCGGCAAACCGGCCCGGGCGTCCAGTGCCGAAGGCGCCTACGTCGCGGCCAACGCCGTCGACGGCGACCCCGGCACCCGATGGAGCAGCGCGTTCAGCGATCCGCAGTGGATCGACGTGGACCTCGGCGCCACGTACGCGGTCAACCGGGTGAAGCTGACCTGGGAGGCGGCGTACGGCAGCGGCTACCAGATCCAGACCTCACCGGACGGCGTCACCTTTACCACCGTCCGCACGGTCACCGGCGGTGACGGCGGAGTGGACGACCTGACCGGCCTGACCGGCACCGGCCGGTACGTCCGGGTCACCGGCACCGCGCGCGGCACCGGTTGGGGCTACTCGCTGTTCGAGTTCGAGGTGTACGGAAGCAGTGGTGGACCGACCGGCCCACCCGGCGGCAACCTGCTGCTCAACAAGCCGACGACGACCTCCAGCGACGAAGGGGCCGGCATGACCGGTGCCCAGGCGGTCGACGGGGACCTGACCACCCGCTGGTCGTCGGCGTTCTCGGATCCGCAGTGGATCCGGGTCGACCTGGGTACGGCGACGGCGATCGGCCGGGTCAAGCTGAGCTGGGAGGCGGCGTACAGCAGCGCGTACACCATCCAGACCTCGAACGACGGCACCACCTGGACCACGGTGCGGACGGTGACCGGCGCCGACGGCGGAGTGGACGAGCACTCCGGACTCGGTGCCAACGGCCGATACCTGCGGATCCACGCCACTGCCCGGGGCACCGGCTGGGGCCACTCGCTCTACGAGGTCGAGGCGTACGCGAGCTGAACCGTCGACGTGGCCGGCACGGACGCCCGTGCCGGCCACACCCGTCCGGCGCCGGGTCGGTCAGGAGTGCTCCGGTGCTCGACCGACCCGGATCGCCAGCCGGTCGAGGTAGCGCACCTGGAGCACGACCAGCGCGATCAGGAACAGCAGCAGCATCGGCAGCGGGAGCAGCGCGCCGAGGGCCAGTTCGTCGGCGGGGATCCGGCCGGTGGTGCCCTGCGCCAGCGCCTCGACCGGTGCGGTCCGGGTGCTCGGGGTCTGTGCCACGATCCACGGCCACAGCAGTTGCCCGGAGCTGACCAGCCAGGTCACCAGACCGGCCAGCAGCACCATCGGTACGGCCGGGGCGAGCATGGTGCGGCCGAACCCGCCACCCGCCCGCCAGCGGGGCTCCAACCCACGGAACAGCAGCGTGAACAGGAACAGCGCGGGGATGCTGACCCAGCCGGGCGGGATCACCCCCAGGAAGGTGTTGACCTGGTCGAAGTCACGGGTACGCAGGTAGGACTCGACGGCGAGCGGCCCGGTGCCGACGAAGAGCCACGGCGCGAACGGCAGCAGGAGCAGTTCGCTGAACCGGCCCAGGGGGCGCAGCCCGCCGATGGCGAAGCCGCCGGCCACCGCGACGGTGATCGTGACCAGCGCCGCGACCAGCGTCGGCAGCCAGGTCCAGATGAGCATGTCGGACAGAGCGGCGCCCGGCACCGGTCCGAGGTCGTTGGTGAACCGGAGGCTGCGACGCAACCACGGCCACGCCACCCACAGCATCAGGCCGACGGCGACCAGACCCACCACGGCCAGCCCGATCCGGGCCGGACCGCTGCCGCCGCCCGTCGGCCCGCTGCTTCCGCCCGTCGGGGCATCCGGCGGGGTGGACGCCGGCCAGGCCGGCATGGCGGTGGCATCGGACGCGGGCCAGGCCGACCCGCCGGTGCTGTGCGGCGTGCTGACGGCGTCGGACGTGGGCCAGGCCGGTGCGGCGGTCGCTGCCGGCGTGGACGGGGTGCGGCTGTCGGCGGCGTCGGCGAGCTCGATCCGGGCGCGGGTGACCAGCAGCAGCGTGGTCGCGGCCAGGCCCAGCACGGCCAGGACGGCGAGCAGCAGCACCGCGTCGGCGGAACCACGGCCGACGTCCATCCGGGCCAGGGACTGCACCACGATGGTCGTCAGCGGGAGCTGGGCGCGGTTGCTGGCGGCCAGCAGCGGTGCCACGAAGCTCTGCAACGTGGCCGCGACGATCCCGAGCACCAGCAGACCGGCCACGGTCGCCGCTGCGGGCAGCGCGTCGGCCGGGCGGCGACGGCCGCGCAGCGTGGCGAGGAAGGCGGTGGTGGCGACGGCGACGACCAGCCCGGCGCTGCCGACGGCGGTCAGTTCCACGAGCGTCGCGTACGGGCTTTCCACGGCCGCTCGGGGCTCGACGCGGTCGAGACGCCAGCCGAGCAGCAGCGCCACCGGGGCGTACCCGGCGACCGGCACGGCCAGCAGGGCGCGGGCCGCGAGCCGGGGCCCGCGACCGGCCCGGTCGGCGAGCAGGGCCAGCAGCGGGGCGACCAGCAGGGCCAGCACGAGCGGCACGAGCGTCAACAGCAGCGCCATCCGGTACTCGCCGACGACGCCCTGCTCGAAGCGCTGTCGATAGTGCTCGGCGCCGACGTCGGTCGTCGGCCCGAGCAGGTTGTCCCGGGTCGTCGACCGCGCGATCGCCAGCCCGGTGGGTAGCAGATAGGACCAGAGCAGGGCGAGGAAGGCGGGAAGCAGCAGCACGAGCCCGATGCCGACGCGGGCACCGGTGCCCAGCCGGTCGGAGGGCTTCGTCACGGAGAGTACCGGGCTGGTCATGGTGCTCCTCGCTTCGTCGGATCCCGGGCCGGGCCCGACGATAGGCGCAACGATCAAGCCGGGCCACCGGAGCGAAGATCTTTCGTCCGCACGGCCCACCAGCGGTGCCGATGCGGCGGGCCCACGCGCCGATCCGCAGGTGGCGGGGGAGAGAGGCGGCGGTCCGTGCCGGAGCGTCGACTCAGCCGAAGGCGTTGACCGCGATGATCCGGTCGACCAGGCCGCCGCCGGGGAAGTCGAGCATGAGCAGACCGGTACGACGAACCGGCGGGTGCACCTGCGGGCCCTCGTTGAGGTACGTCAGCAGGAACGGGTTGACGCCCTGCACACCGAGCGCGCCACCGGCCACCGCGGCCGGGGTGGCGAAGACGCTGGAGCCGCTGGCGAAGTTGACGTACATCCGGGTCGGGTCGCCGGCACTGGTGGCGTCGAGATGCCGGCGTACCCGGTCGCGTTTGGTGGCGATCGCCCCGACGTTCGGCACCTCGTAGTCGTCCTGCACGTAGGTGGAGGAGCCGTGGCCCCAGCCGGCGAACTGCGCCAGCCCGTACTGGCCGTACCGGCCGCCCTGAGGGCCGTGCAGCACCGCGAGGACGACCCGGCCGCGCACCGCACCGAGGGTGGGTACGGCGGCGCCGCCCGCCCGGTCGACCGACGGCGCCCAGAACAGGCCCGGCCGGGCGGCCCGGTAGCGGTCGAAGATGTCGGCGAAGCCGAGCTGACCGGTGGCGTCGGCACACGAGCCGACCTCGCCGGTGCACTCGTGCTTGAGCCGCATCACCACCGTCTCGCTGGGGCGGGCGGTCAGGAAGGTGCCGAGCACCCGCAGCACGTCGTCGAAGTTGGCCTGCTGGTAGGTGGCGCCGTGGTGGATCGTGAAGGTGTTGCCGCTGTTGATCCGGACCCGGACGTCGATCGCCCGGATCCCGGCGTCGAGCTGGGCGGCGAGGGTGGCGGCGCTGTTGCCGTGGTTCTCCTGGGTCTGGGTCCAGGCTCCACCGTGGATGGAGAGGGAGTCGTGGGTGCCGGGCAGGGAGAGCGAGGCGAGACCGGCGGAGTCGGGCAGGCGGCGCATCCAGTCCGGGTTGACGGCGGTGCGCAGTGAGCGGTAGGCGGGATCGGCGGCGAGCGCGGGAGTGGCCGGTGTCAGCAGCGTCCCGGTGAGAGCGAGCGTGCCCGCGAGGAGTCCGGCGGCGGTGCGGCGGCGGAGCGTGGCGGCGACCATGCGGTGAAGGATATCGATGCTATCCGGCTATCCTCCTAGGACACTCTACGGGGAGTGACCTCCCGCACCGGACAGCGCGCGGCCGGGCGCCGTGACGACGCCCGGCCGGCGGGTTCAGCAGAGGCCGTTGCAGCCATCCGGGTTCGGCGGCGGCGCACCGATCCAGGGCTGGGAGAGGCCGGGTACGTGCTCCGGCTGCGCCCCGCTGATCCGGGGCTCGGAGAAGACCGTGTTGTACGCGTTGGCGGTGTCGTCGACGTAGATGATCCCGCTCAGCTTGTTCTCCGGGATGGTGCCGTTGGCGTACGGCGGCGTCCAGTTCCGGACCGGCGTGATGTTCGCGCCGAGGAAGCGGGTGATGCCGTCGGCGCCGGTCAGCACCGAGATCACGTCGCCGGAGTAGTCGGGGTTGACGTACCCGTGGTCGCCCTCCTGGTCACCGTGGCCGCTGCCGTCGTCGCCCCCGTCGTCGCCGTGCTCGCCGCCGGTGTCGTCGTCGGAGTCGTAGTGGGTGTTGATGCCGTCGCCGCAGTTGCCGCTGGTGTCGCAGGTGGTGACGGTCTGGTTGCCGGAGCTGTGGGTCGAGCTGTTGAAGGTGACGCTCTCCACATGGACGGTGCCGGTCTTCTTCCCGTTCTGGTCATAGAGGTGCACGGTCGTCTCGGAGTGGGTGTCCGACTGGCCGTTCTTGGTGTGGCTCTTGGTGGTGGTCTCGCTGATCAGGCGGCCGTGCGGGTCGAAGACCATGACGGTCTGCTCGGTGTAGAGGTCGCCCGTCTCGCCGCGCTCCTCGTACTGGGTGAAGATGGTGTTGCCCGTGGATCCGTCGGCGTTGACGTGTACCCGCACCGACCCGCCCGGCACCAGGTCGACGTCGTCGCGCGACCCGTCGGCGTAGTGCAGCCGGTAGTCGGAGTCGCCGAACCACGGCTTCTCGGTCTTCACGACCCCGCCGTACGCGGCCGGGCTGTGCGTCGTCTCGCCCGGCTCGAACTCGGCGAACATCGACTCGAACGGCGTGATCAGCGGGTTGCCCTGCTCACCGACGGCCTGCGACCGGGTGCCCCGGCCGATCGCCACGCCGTCGCGCTGCACCGAGAGATTGAGCGCGTCGAACTGCTTGAGGTCGACGCCCAGCCGGGTGTAGGCGTCCTGCCGCACCGGAAGCGCGAAGACCCCCAGGCTGGGCAGGTTGGTGGTGGTCTCCCGGAGTTTGATCAGCTCCGCCGGGAACGCGATGAAGCTGCCCCGCCCGTACCCGAAGGACGGCAGTTTGTTCACCGAGGCCAGTTCCGCGGCGACCTCCAGGCTGGGCCGGCTCGCCGGGTCCCACGGGTCGGTGCCCGCCGCCACCTCGTCGGCGTCGCTGAAGCCGTCCTTGTCGCTGTCCACCACCCGCCAGGACAGGTAGCAGCCGGTCGGGTCGCAGATCCGGGCGTACGACAGCTTCTTGCGCGGCGGCTTGTCGGCGGAGGCGGCGGTGCTGCCGGCGGTCAACGCCAGCGGTATGGCGAGCAGCGGGGCGACGACCATCGCCACTCGCCTGCGGTTACGAAGGATCATGAGCGGTACCGTCGCACCCGCCGGGGCGCTCTCCAGTCGCTGAGTCGGCAATCAGTCGCCGGGTCGCGGCACCCTGGGGGGATCCCCAGCTAGGGTGTGGCTGCTGCGCTGGTACGACGAAGGTGACGGACGTGGACATCGACCGGTGCGGCCATCGGCCGGAGGACGCCGACCGACTGCTGGCCGCCGCCGATCGGGCCGCCGACCCCGTGACCGCCGCCCGGCTGGTGGCGGAGGCGTTCGTCGCGGTGTCCCGGACCGCCGACCCGACCGTCCTGCCGCCGATCGTCGCGCGGCTGGCGCGGCTGCGCACCCACCCACCCCGTCCCGAGATCGAGTTCCTGCACCACGCCGTCGGCTGCGCGGTGGGCGCCCGGACCGGGCGGCGGGTCGCCGTCCGGGAGACCGACGAGGCGTTGCGCCTGTTCACCACCGCCGGCTCGCACGACGATCCGCTCCTTCTGGAGTGCGCGATGATCGCCACGTTGAGCGCGCTGCGACCCGACCAGGTACGCCCGAGGTTCGCCGCCCTCGTCGAGCGCTGGGTGTCCGGCGAGGCGGCGACCGACCCCGCGCGGCGGGCCCGGTTCACCACCATGCTCGGGATGGGCGACGCGTGGTCCGGGGACCTGCTGCGCGGCCGGGCGACGCTGCGTCGTGCCCAGGCGTACGCGGTCGAGGCCGGACGGCTCGACCTCCAGGCCGAGATCGTGTCGTGGCTGGCCAAGTGCGAGGCGCTCTGCGGTGACCTGGCGCAGGCGCGGCGCTGTCTGGACGAGGCGCGGGTGCTGGCGGCCCGCTCGGGGTCGGCCTGGGTCGGGTTCCACATCGCCGAGTGCGCCGCCGCGCTGCACCTGGCCTCGGGCGACGTCGAGGCGTGGGTCGGTGTCGTGGGGCGGCTGGTCGCCTCGGCGGTCGGCAGTAGCTCCGGGCTCGTCTTCGAGCACCGGTGGGAACTCGCCACCCACCACGCGCTGGGCGGCGACGCCGAGGCCGCGCACGCCGTCCTCGCCGCCATCGCGGACCCGCCGCTGGACTGGCCGGGTGCGCCGGCCCTACCGGCCTGGCGGGCCTGGATCGCCGACCCGGCGGACCCGGCCGCGATGGGCTGGCTGGAACAGGCGCTCGCCGGGCTCAACCGGCCGGTGGAGCGGCTCTCCCGGGCCCGGCTGGCCTGGCTGCTCGGCGCCCAGCACGCGCGCCTCGGCCGGCGGGTCGACGCGATCCGGCTGCTCGAACTGGCCAGCAGCGAGTACGCGGCGACCGGTGCGGCGGGCCTGCTCGCCCGCGTCGCCGTGGACCTGGACGCGGTCACCGCCGGCCCGGTCGGTACGCCGTGGCAGTCGACCGGGCGCGGCCGACCGGCCGGTGCCGAGGCGGAGGTCCGGCTGACCGCGATGGAGACCAGAGTGGCCGGTGCCGTCGCCGACGGACTGAGCAACCAGGAGGCGGCCCGGCGGCTGTCGGTGTCGGCCAAGACGGTCGAGTTCCACCTCGGCAACATCTATCGCAAGCTCGGCGTCCGCAACCGCACCGAACTCGCCCGGCACCTGTCGCGCTGAGGCGTGGCCGGGCCGCCGAGCTGAAAGGAAGGGTCCCCGGCTAACGCCTCGTGCATAGCAGGGGACCCCTGCTAACACCCGCGCGCCCCGGCCTGTGGGTCGCGCCGGCACCGCCCCGGGTCCCTGCCCGCCGGTGCCGCCGGGTCCCTGCCCGCCGGTGCCGGCGCGGCCCGGTCAGTCGAGCGCCGCCACCAACTCGGTGACCTCGGCGGCGCAGCCGTAGGAGAGCGTCACCCCGGCTCCGCCGTGGCCGTAGCAGTGCACCACCGGGCCGTGCGCGGTCCGTTCGGTCTCCAGCCGGACGCTCGGTCGGGCGGGACGCAGCCCCACCCGGTGCGCGAGGACGCGGGCCGCGCCGAGCGCGGGGACGAGCGCCGTGCAGCGGGCCACGATCGCCTCCGCCGTCTCCGGGCGAGCGTGCCGTTCCTCGTCGCCCTCCTCGGCGGTGCCGCCGAGCAGCACCGTGTCCGTCCGGGGCACGACGTACCGCAGGTGTCCGGGGTCGGTCTGGTCGAGCAGCCACTCGTCCAGGCCGACCTGGGCGACCACGACGACCTGTCCGCGTACCGGGGTCAGGGAGGTGTCGCCGGTCAACTCCCGCGCCGCCAGGCCGGTGCAGTTCACCACGGCGTGCACGCCGTCGGTGAAGGCGTCGGCGAGGGCGGTCACCCGGCCGGGTCGGATCTCGACGCCCGCGCGCACCGACCGGTCCCGCAGCCAGGGCAGGTGCCGTGCCATGTCCACCACCGGCACGGTCAGCTCGTATCCGTCGACGTAGCCGGGCGGCAGCCGGTCACCGGTAACCCGGTCCAGTGTGGGCACCGCCGCCCGCCACCACGGCTCGGCGGTGGGCCGGCGGAACAGTTCCCGACCTCGCCGCAGCCGGACGCCGGTCGTCGGGTCGTCGGCCAGGCCGCACAACACCCGGTAGGTGGTGGCCGACCAGCCGGTCACCCGGGCCCGGGGGTGGGCCCGGTAGGGGTACCAGAGCGCGGCGGCGACCGACGACGTGGTCTGCTCACCCGTCCCGGCGGCGACCACGTCGACCCGGTGTCCGTCCTGCGCCAGGCGCAGGGCACAGGTCAGGCCCACCACGCCCGCACCGACGACCCTGACCCTCATACCCGGAGATCACACCACACCGTCGGGGTCGTGGGGAATCCTCAAGGTTTCCTCAACCGGGCAGGTCAAAATCCATCGATCCGCTCCGGCGCCGCTAGTTTCACCGCAACCGATGGACGTGCGTGACACGCCACAAGCAGGAGGAGGGGAGATGCGACGCACACGACTGCGCCTCGCGCTCTTCGCGCTGCCCGCCCTGGTGGGCGGAGTTCTCATGGCGGCGGCATCGCCCGTGCCGGTGGGCGCGGTGCCCGCCGGTACGGGTGGTCCGGCCGACACCCATCTCGACGAACCCGACCACGTCGGCCACGTCCGCGTCCACATGACCGGCGCCGACATGCTGGACAAGGTGGTCGCCGCCGGATTCGACCTCGAACACGGCCTCACCCGGGTGCCGGACGGCATCGAGGGCGAGGCGGCGGTGACCGCCGAGGAGCGCACCGCGCTGGAGGCGATGGGCGTACGGATCCTCGCCGACGACGAGGGCTTCGAGTGGAGCGACGAGGCCGACGGGGGCCTGCCGGCCGTCGCGGCCCGCACCCTGGCGGCGGCCGGCGAGGACAACGCGGTCCGGATCGCCCGCGCCGACTGGTTCACCACCAAGGGCCAGGGTTTCCTGTACGTCGAGGCGCGCACCACGCAGGGCCAGCAGACCACGCCGATCGTCGGGATGCAGGTGGAGAACGACTCGGGCAAGGGCACCGAGTTCGGCTTCGCCCGGACGATGAGCCGGTTCGTCGACTCCGGGCAGTACATGTTCCACCGGAACCTGTTCAAACTCGACACCCGCCCGGACCAGATCCGGGTGACCAGTTCGACCGGCGGCGTGGTCACCGGCCCGGTCTCGAACTGGCTGGAGGACGGTGCCCCGCCGCTGACCGCGAACCCCGGCTACCGGTCGGACTTCGTCGACGGCTACCAGCACCCGCAGCAGCTCTTCGCCCGGGCCAAGGAGATCGCCCGCGAGTACCCGCAGATCGCCGAGATCGTCTACTTGCCGCACCGCACCAACGGCTACCAGCGCAAGGCGCAGGCCACGATCGGGGGGACCGGACAGTCGGCGGTGGTGGTCAGCACGGCGGCGTGGGGGCACGAGGGCGGCAACGACGTCACCGTCGAGTTCGCGCACCAATCGGGGGAGAACCTCCCGCTCACCGTCGAGGTGACCGGCACGGCGGTCCGCGTCCTGCTGGGCACCGACGCCACCGGCGCGGCGGCGAGCACGGCCACCGAGGTGGCGCAGGCGTTGCGTACCCGGTCGCAGGGGCTGATCGACCGGGCGCACCCGTACCGCAGCAATGCCGGAACCGGCGTCGTGGCGGCGACCACCGGTCCGGTGGCGTTGACCGACTTCCTCGACCAGAAGCGGGTCGGCGCACCGGAGGGTGAGGTGCCGCGCGGCCCGGCCACCATTCCGGTGCTGCGGATCGGCAAGCACCGCGACGGCCGCAACCCGGGCGTGCTGATCCAGGCGCAGGACCACGCCCGCGAGTGGGTGCCGCCGACGACCACGCTGGAGACGGCCGAACGGCTGGTGCACAACTACCGCACCGACAAGGAGACCAAGAAGATCGTCGACAACACCGACGTCTTCCTGATCCTCTCCAACAACCCGGACGGCGCGAACTACAGCTTCTACAACTTCGCCTCGCAGCGCCGCAACATGACCAACCACTGCGCGGACGACAACGCCGACCCGGCCCGCCGCAACGCCTGGGGCGTGGACCTGAACCGCAACTACCGGGTCGGTTCGGGCCACGACGGGTACGCGGGCGGCTCGACCAGTTGCGTCAGCGACACGTTCCAGGGGCCGGAGAAGCTGTCCGAGCCCGAGTCGAAGAACGTCATCTGGCTGGTCGAGACGTACTCGAACATCAAGTTCATGATGTCCGTGCACTCCAACGGCGGCCAGTTGTTCTGGCAGCCCGGCGCGTACATCGCGAACGGGCGGATCACCACGCCCCGGCCGCCGCTGGGTGACGAGGCGTTCTACTGGCAGTCGGCGGCGCGGATCCTGTCGCAGGTGAAGGCGCACCGGGAGACCGTGGTGACGCCGCAGAACGTGGGCGGTTCCTCGGACGTCCTCTACTCCTCGGCGGGCAACGTCCGGGAGGACCTCTACCACACGTACGGCATCTACTCGTTCGGCTGGGAGGTCGGCGGCTCGATCTACAACCCGGCCACCGGCAACTGGCAGGGCGGCTCGTTCCAGCCGCCGTGGGTGGGCAACCCCGAGCTGGTCAGCGGGCACGCCGAGACGATGGAGTACGCCAACGGGATCATGGAGATGTTCCGGATCGCGGCGGACTGGGGCAAGGACAAGAAGAAGCCGACGTCCACGCTCGTGCCCGGCGGCGGCCGGTACGCGGGCCCGGTCGACGTCCGGTTCGAGACCAGCGAACCGGCCACCATCTACTACACGACCGACGGCAGCCGTCCGACCCTGGACTCGCCGCGCTACCAGGCGACCGAGTTCCGGGAGCCCGGTCAGGTGTTCCGCGTGACCGAGACGACCACGTTCCACTGGTTCTCGGTCGACACGGCGGGCAACGTCGAGAAGGGCTACGACCCGACGAAGAACGACAAGCGCAACAACTTCCGCAAGGCGACGGTCACCATCACCCGGTAGCCGGTCTTCGGTGACGCCTCGTCGGTGCGGGTCACCCCGCGCCGACGGGGCGTCGTCGTGCGCGCGTCGACGTGGACCGTCGCCGACGCGCGTCGGGAACACCGCACCGGGTACGCCCACGGGCGACCCGGCCCGCGCCTGCGGGCGGCAGACGGTGCGGGCCGCCGGACCCAGCGACTACTTCCCGCCGCTGGGTGCCTCGGTGATCCTCGGCAGTCTCGCCGCCACGGCGCTCACCTGGCGCGACCGGCGGCTGCGCTGGTGGGTGGCGGCCGCGACGGCGGTCTTCGTGGTCTGCGAGTTCCTCTTCTCGGCGGTCTTCTTCTGGCCGCGCAACGAGATCATGTTCGTGGAACCGGTGGGCACCCACTCGCCGGAGTACCTGCGCCAGGTCGCCGCCGAGTTCGTCGCCGGGCACCGGGTACGCCTCGCCGGCGGCGCGGTCACGGCGGCGCTGGCCTTCACCGCGCTGCTGCGTTTCGCCCGCGACACCGGCCGCGCGAGTAGTGACCACGGGGCGGTCCGGGCCGTCTCCTGACGGTCTGCGGGAGAGGATCGGCAGGCCAGCGCGGTGATGGGCTCGACGGCACGTGCTAGGAAGTAGGCGTGAATCGTGATCGTCTTTCCGCCGTGCCGCCGGTCCCGGTGACGACGCATGGCTGAGCGCAGACTCCGGACCGGCCTCGCGTTCGTGCTCGGTCTGACCGTGCTGTCCGGGTGCGCCGTCAACAAGGGCAGCGCCCTGGCCGCCGACTTCGAGGCCGACTGGGCCGGTACGCCCGACGTGGCGACTATCCACGCCACCGAGGAAAACACCCTGCCCTTCTTCGGCACGTCGACCGGCACCCTGACCGTGCAGGAGGGCACCTCGGCCGACCGGGTCAGCGAGCTGGCGGGCGAACTGCGGCAGTACGTCGCCGGCCGCGACGACGTCTCGGGCAAGATCAACGCTGCCGACATCACCTTCACCGTGGTCCCGGACAGCGCCCGCACCGACGAGGTGGTGTCGTTGTGGCGGTCGATGAGCACCGACTCCCAGGTGACGTCGGCCCACATCTCGCGCCCGTCCCGGGCCGACGTAAACCGATGGCGGATCGTCGGCACCGCGCCCAACGTCGTCGGCGCAATGGAACTCTTCGACGACCTGACCACCGGCGGCGGCCGACACGGCACGCTGACCGGCGTCACGACGGTGCTCATCGCCACCGACCGCACCGTCGAGCCGGCCGTCTCCGTGGAGACCGGTGCGGACGGTGCGGTCCCGGTCGAGGCGATCGCCGCGTTCCGGGCGGTCGTCGGCAGGTATCCGATGGTCCGGGCGTCCCTGCGGGTCGACCGGGTCAGCATCGTCCTGACGCGGCCCGAGGACCGGTCGGCCGCCGAGGAGGTGGCCAGGGCCCTGGCACCGAACCTCGGCACCGTCGAGGTGACCAGCCAGAACCGCTGAACCACGGCGGCCGGACCCGAGCCGGTGACGGTTCACACCGAAGAGATCACTGCTTCGATCCCAGGATCGCCCGCAAGTCGCCAGGTGTCCCCTGCCCGCAGAATGTGCGGACCAGGGGGCCTTGTCATTCCTGAAGATCCGCGCAACTTCAGCGATACTGCTGTCTCCGAGGGCACCTGAGGCAGCAGTATCCGTGAAGTTGCGCCTCAGGGAGCCGAGCCCCCGGATGCTCCACCTGCGGTGGTTCGCGTACGGGCTCTCGTATCGGCATGACAGGTTTGCCAAGTTGACTTTGTCGGTTACGGCCGGTGTTTCCAGCGGGAGAGACTCAACTCAACGACCAGGCGGTAGCCTCGCCAGCGTGCCCGAAGCGTCAGACATTCCGACTGCCTGGCGGCAGTTGCGGGAGATAAACCCGAACACTCGCCAGGGAGATCCGCTGATCATCGAAGCGGCCTACGCCCAACAACGCCTGCGTGAGCTCTATCCGTTCCCGACGCATGGAACCCTGCACTTTCTCCGCACCGCACCGCCTTGGAAGCCTGAGGACAAGGCTCTCGCCCTCATTGTCTGTGGCGAGCCGCCGTATCGGGTGTACACCGCCGGGTACGACCAGCTACTTGGCCTGGCGGCAACACCGGAAGAGGCAGTCGCGATCGTTGTTGCCCATCTGCCAGAAGCTTCAGCAGCCGAACCGGATGGTGAGGGTGCTAGTTGATCAAGGATGTATGGCCTGAACGTACGGTTGGTCGTGCGGGGCACTTCGGTAAGGAGCTTGATCGCCTCGTGGACGCGGAAGGCGACGTTTGCGTCTTCGACGGTCGGGTTCGACCGGCGTGGAGAAACGCTCCAAGCTGAAGCAGACTGCCGCATTTCTCGGTGAGAGCGGAAGGGGACCTGCTTGTCTACGTGCTGGCGGCGGCGATCAACCGAGGCATGGGCATGGGGTGACTACACCTCACTCCTGCTGGCGATGAGACCGACGATCGCACCGAACCCCAGCTTGAAGGTTGTCGAGCAAGCCTCCGCGAGGGTCGCCGCCTGCTCCGTCTCGATTCGCAGTACCACCAAGATGGCCTGCAAAGCAAGGGACAGCAGGGTGAGGGAGAGAACCGCGATAAAGATCAGCTTGAAACGCGGAGTGAGATCCGATCGGTTCTTTGTGGGCATGCGGACAGACCCCTTCGGGGCTATCCGACCGCGCCCCAGATCGATCGGAATCTTGCCGCAACCGCGACGAGGCAACCTAGAAGCGACTTTACAGGATCATCGAACAGGGAGCACCTGGGTCTTTCCCGTGAGGCGGGCCTTCTCGAACGGCTCCCGCAGGAGTCGAGCATCCAGGATCCCGGTGGTAAGCATCGTGATCCGTTTAATCCTGCTCGACGGATCGGCCATGCCAGTCCGAAGAAGCCGGCGGCTGCTGGTGGTCATGTGGTCCCCGTCCACCCGTCTGAAGTGCCGAGGGCAAACCTCAACCTCAAGGTCACCTGCAAAGTCCGCAGGTACCACTGCCTCGATCCTGTTGCCGGAACGCTTGGAGACCCAGATGCCGGCGGGGTCACCCGGAAGGCGTGGTGCGATCGCCTCAATGGTTCCGAGTAACTTGCCGCAACCTCGGGCACCGCAGCGAACCTCGACCAGGCGCACCGATCCTCCAAACAGCCGTAGCTAGGCCGCCGCCAGGCCGACAGGCGACGAAGGACTTTGAGCAATGTCGACCCTTGGTGACCCTGTCAGCCGAGTTTGCCATGAGTGGCCGCGCTGAGAACCGACCACTATGACACGGCCCTACCCGCACCCTCCTGGTAGTTGCGGTAATAGCCGTCGTGGTGGGGCGCGTGGGTGCGGTGGGCGGGGGTACCGTCGACTGTGGTGGTCTTCCGGTGTAGTGACTGGTGGGCCGCTGCCCAGACCGCTACCTGGGAGACGATGATGAGCGATTCCGCGACCTTTGGTGCGCGCCTTCGGATGTATCGCGAGCGTGCGGGGAAGACTCGGCCGGTTCTCGGCGGGCTGGTGGGGCGTAGCGCGGAGTGGGTCAAGGCGTTGGAGAATGGGCGGCTGCTGCCGCCCCGCCTGCCCATGCTGCTGCGGCTGGCCGAGGTGCTCGACATTTCGGATCTTGCGGATCTGACCGGTGATCAGTCGTTGCCGGTCGCGTCGGTGACCAGGGCCGGGCATTCCGAGGTCGGGAAGGTGGCGGCGGTGATGCAGCGGGCGTCGGTGCCGATGGGCGCGGTGACGCCGGTTGTCGTGATGCGCGACCTGGTGGATCAGGCGTGGGCATTGTGGCATCGGTCGACGACCGAGCGTTCGGCGGTGGCGGCGGTGCTTCCGGGGTTGCTGACGGATGCGCAGCGGAGTGCCCGGATGCTCGGTGGCGGGGACCGTCGGCTGGCGTTCGTGGAGTTGGCGCGGGTGTATCACCTGGTGCAGTTGTACCTGGCACACCAACCGTTGCCGGAGTTGGTGTGGCTGGCTGCCGACCGGGCGATGTCGGCTGCCCAGGACGCTGACGACCCGGCGGCGATGGCGGTGGCGGCCTGGTACTACGCGCACGTCTATCGGGGTGCGAACCAGATGGATGCCGCCGAGCAGGTGCTGGTCGAGGCGGCGGGTCTGGTCGATCCGGCGGCGGGTGGTGAGCAGTTGGCGCGGTGGGGTCAGGTGCAGCTCGGTATCGCGCTGGGCCACAGCAAGGCGGGCCGGGCCGGTCGGGCGTGGCGGGCGTGGGATGCCGCCGACTCGGCCACGAGCCGGCTCGGCGGTGGGTACGTCCATCCGTGGCTGATGTTCGGATCGGCGGCGTGTGCGGCGTACGCGGTCACCATCGAGACGGACCTGTGTCGTACGGGTGAGGCGGTGCGGAGGGCCGACGCCACCGACTACCGGGCGTTGCCTTCGCAGACTCGCCGGGCTGCCGCGCTGATCGATGCCGCTCGGGCTCACATGTTGGACCGTGGGGAGGTCGCGGCGGTGCACCTGCTCGGCCGGGCGCTGCGGGAGAGCGTCGACACGGTGCGCCACAACCCGTACGCCCGCACTGTCGCCCAGGAACTGTCGAACCGGCCGGGCACGGTCGGCGAGGACGCCCGAGAGTTGGCCCTCGCCATCGGCATGATCGGGTAACCCTCCCTCAGGTACAAACTCTCCCTCCCACAGCCGGTGACCGCTCGTAGCGTTCCCGTCACTGGCGGCGGCGAGCCTGTGCCTGCCTGAGACCCGATAGGGCCGGACGGAGTCTCGTCGCCGCTTCCTGTTTCGCGATCGAGGGGGCGAGTCTGTGGCGACCTGGTCTGACCTGCGCGCGTTGATGCGGTGGGTGTTTCGGCGGCCTCAGCCGCCGCCACCGCCCGGGACCGGGCAGCGCTATCAGGACGTCGAGCAGGCGGCGGCGCAGCAGCGTCTCCTCGACCACGCGAGGCAACTGCGGCGCTGCCAGGGCCATCACGAATCAGCCAGCACACGCCGACCGAAGGGCATCCGGTGACCCGACGCGTGGACATCGTCCGGCCAGCCAACCGTGAGCACCCGGCGCGTGTCGTATGGCGAGTACATCTCGGCCACCGCGTTGACCTTCGCCCGGCGGCATCGGCCGGTGTGCTCCTGGCAGCACTGGCGGCGCATCTGCAACTGCGGAGCCGACCTGCCGTGCCGAGCCCGGCACCGGATACCGATCAACCGAGGGCACTGGCCGCAGGCGGAGAATCAGCGGTGAGTAGCCACGGTCCGGTCATGCCGATCTGGAGCTGCGGGGGCTGTGACCTGCCGTGGCCGTGTCCGACGCGGCGGCGGGAGCTGCGCGCGGAGTACGCGGACGCGCCGGTGTCGCTGTCCCTCTACCTCGGGGCCTACCTCGTCCAGGCCGCCGAGGACATGCCCTGGGCACCCGCCGGCACCCTGCACCGCCGCTTCATCGGCTGGACCAGACAGCCGTCGGAAGCACAGCAGCGAACTACAGGTCGCGGACACTGACGGACCCCGCCGGACGGACGCTCAGAACTTGCAAGCGAGGGGTCCTCCACGCGCGACGTGTCGGGGTACCGTCCGACGAGGTGGTGACCGTTTGAGGTCGCCTGGCCTCTTGAGCTTGGAGCGGCGCTATGGCCTCGTCCGTCGACCCGCGCTTCGGTTTAGTCCTGCGTGAGTTTCGGGAGCGGCGGGGTCTGTCGCTTCGCGCCCTCGGGCAACTCGCCCATCGGAGTAAGAGCCATCTGCACGAGTTGGAGGCGGGGCTCAAGGCTCCGACTGTCGATACGGCTCGTCACCTGGACCGTGTTCTCGACGCGGGGGGTGTGCTTGCTCGGTTGGTGGAGGCGCCGATCGACCATGCGGCTGAGGCTGGCGAGTTGCGGGCGAGAGTCGCCGCCAGTGATGTCAGCGGCGATGTGCTCGATCGGATCGAGCAGGGCGTCGATGATCTTGCCAGTTTCTATCCGACGTTGGCCCCGGCGGATCTTCTGCCGTTGGTGCGGCGGCATCTCGCCTATGTCGGGCGGTTGTTGGACGGGCGGGTCACGCTTGCTCAACAGCGGCGGCTGTTGGTTGCCGGTGGCTGGTTGGCGGTGTTGCGGGCGACCGTGCACATCGACCTGCGGCAGAGGACCGCTGCGGCTGCCCACTTGCGAGCCGCCCGTGATCTCGCCGAACATGCTGAGCATGGCGAGATCCAGGCATGGTGTCTCGAAACCCGAGCCTGGGACGTGCTGACTCAAGGTGACTACCGGACGGCGCTAGATCTTTCCCGGCAGGCACAGCGGGTCGCTCCGAAGGGGAGTTCTGCCCGCATCCAGGCGACTGCTCAGGAGGCTCGTGCGTGGGCTCGGATCGGGGATGTCGGTGCGACCCGACGAGCGTTGGACCGGGTGGAGCGGCTGACGGCGAATCTGCCTGTTCCTGAGCGGGCCGAGCACCACTATCGCTACGACCCGGCCAAGGCCGCCGCGTACACGGCCACGACTTTGGCGTGGGCGGGGGACCCCGGTGCCGAGCAGATAGCGCGGGCGGTGCTGGCGGATCTGGATCCGTCCGGCGATGGGGGAGCGCGACCGCGCCGGTCCGCGTCGGCCCGTCTCGACCTTGGTCTTGCCCTGGTCGCTGCCGGTCAGCCGGATGAGGCGGTGGCTCTGGGTGCGCAGGCGGTGGCGTCCGGGCGGGTGGTGCCGTCGAACTGGTGGCGGGCTGCGGAATTGCTGGCCAAGGTGGAGCAGTCGGGGACACCAGAGGCGGCGACGTTGCGGGAGGCGTGCATCGAGTACGCACCTGGGCGGCGACCATCAGCGGACAGCACACGTAGTTAGCGGACGCTCACCCTCTGGCTCGGTGAGCGTGTCCGGCGTGACGCTGGACCTCACTGAAACCGGGCGCGGACGAGGCACCTCAGCAGGTGCCCTCCATGCCCTGAGGACGGAGGGCCGGCCACATGACGGTGAAGGTTCGACTCCTGCGGAGCGTTGTCAGCCGGTTCTTCCCGTCGTCGCCGTCGGCGGGTTGTGGCATCGGAGAACGCATCCAGGCGATTGAGCAGGAGGCCGCCCGACGACGGTTGTTGGATCTCGCGCGAGGCATACCACCGCACCCGGCGTTGGGCGGGGATGCCTTGTCCAAGCGGCGCATCTCGTACGACGAGTATCTGTCGGCCACGGCTCTGACCCTCGCCCGCCGGCATCGGCCGGTCTGGTGTTGGCGGCGATGGCGGCGGGTCTGTCGGTGCGGAGCCGACTTGCCCTGCCAGGCCCAGCACCGAATCCCGATCGAGCGCGGCCACTGGCCCGGGACCGGTGAGCGGTGACCAGCGGCGCGGAGCTGGCGATCCTGGCGGATCACCTTCGAGTGCGCGACGGCTGGTTTCTGGGCGGTGTGCGGTGACCGCCCATGGCCCGGTGATGCCGATCTGGAACTGCGGCGGCTGCGACCTGCCGTGGCCGTGTCCGACGCGACGGCGGGAACTACGCGCGGAGTATGCGGATGCGCCGGTGTCGCTGGCCCTCTACCTCGGGGCCTACCTCATCCAGGCCGCCGAAGACATGCCCTGGGCACCTGCCGGCACCCTGCACCGCCGCTTCATCGGCTGGACCAGACAACCGCCGGACATGCAGCAACGAGGCGCAGCAACCATGCGAACCGAAACCGAACGCCACCAGACCGGATGACCTCGTACGACACCCGATCCGACCGGCCTGCCGTGATCACATACCGAACGGCGGCGGATCGTGATGGCGGATTCATGTCGTAACATCGTCCTGTTTCTTTCCTGGGCGGTGCGGAGGACCGCATGGACGATGTGACCCTCCGGGCGCTGCGACTCGTCGAGGAGGCCCAGACCGGCGCCGCCGCCCCGGCGTTGGCGACCGCCGAGACGACGCTGCGCGAGGCCACCGGGGAGATCGCCGACGGACCGGCGGCGCTGCACTTCGCCCGGGTCGTGGCGCTGACCCGGCTCGGTGAGCTGCGGGCCGCCGTGGCCGCCGCCGACCTGATGCTGGCCGCTGCGGACCGCGAGGGCAGCGCCGGATGGCGGTCGTGCGCGCTGTCGCTGCGCGCCACCCGGCGGCTGCGCGTCGGTGACAAGGACATCTCCGAGTACGACGTGGAGACGGTGCTGCGGGATCTGGTCAGTGCCGAGACCGCCCTGCTCGTCGACGAACCCGATCCGGTGATCATGGGCAACGCGCACACCGGGATCGCCATCGGCTACGCGCAACTGCGGCTCTACGAGTTGGCTGCACCGCAGTTCGAGGCGGCCTACGAGACGACGCGGCACCCGGACTACCCGGACAACGGCAACCGGGCCATGTGGCTGTGTAACCTCGCCGAACTCAACCTGCTGTGGGCGCTGGAGTTGTACCAGGTGGGTCAGGTCGCGGTGGCGGAGCGGCACACCACCACCGCCGAGGCGCACGCGACCCGCGCGGCGATCGAGGCGTCCGGCCCTCAGGCAAGGGTGTGGCGGCTGTTGGCGCTGCTGTATGCCGCCTGCGCCCGCGCCGACCGCCAGGACCCGGCCGGTGCGGCGGCCGACATCCCCCGGTACGCGGCCCTGCTGGAGGACTCCGGTCTGCGACAACACCAGGAACTGCTGCTGTGTCGACCGTTCCACGCCGTCGCGTTGCGCCGCTCGGGGCGACCGGGTGAGGCGCTACGGGTCATCGAGCAGGCGGTGTCCGCCCTGCCGGTCGAGACCGACTGGCTGATCTCGGCGGCGCTGCACCGGACGCATGCGGTGCTGCTGACCATCAACGGGTCGTCGGATGCCGTACCGGGGCTCACCTACGGTGACGCGCTCGCCGAACTGCTCTGGCGGCAACGGCACCGCTGGCTGCACACGGCGATGACCATGCAGTCGTACGACGTGTTGCGCTGGCAGCACGAGCAGGCCGAACGGGCGGCGCAGACCGACCCGCTCACCGGCGTCGCCAACCGTCGGGGACTCGACGTCTTCCTGCGGAACCTGGCGGCCTCCGGCACCCCCGCCGACCGGCTGGTGGCGGTGCTGGCGGTGGACATCGACCGGTTCAAGCACATCAACGACTCGCTGGGCCACGCGGTCGGCGACGAGGTGCTGCGCGCCGTCGCGCAGGCGCTCACCGCCAGCGTCCGCAAGGGCGACTTCGTGGCCCGGCTCGGCGGTGACGAGTTCGTCGCGATCCTGCCCGACGCCGACACCGCCGACGGCACGAAGGTCGCCCAGCGGGCCGTGGACGCGGTGGCCGGGATGGCGGCGTGGCGCGCCCGGGTCAGCGTCGGCGTGGCCAGCGGACCGGCGTACTCCGTCGGCGACGCCCTCACCCAGGCCGACCGTGCCATGTACGCGGCGAAACGCGCGGGCGGCAACCAGGCGACCTTCCGCCCGGCGGTCGTCGAGCAGTGATCCGCGAACCGTTGGTCGACGGCGGCGACTACCGTGTGTGCGACAGTCGGCGACAGAGGAGGACCACGTGAAGCCCTGGCACCTCACCGCTGTGGTGATCACCGTGGCGCTGCTCGGATTCGTCGTCTGGGGCGTCATCGCGTTCCTCCAGGGTCGACGCGGCGGTCCGTCGGACCGGTGACGCCGGGCCGGTCGCCGTCCGGGCACCGGGCGGCCGGTGTGCTGACGCCGGGCCGCCGGTGCGGCGCGTCGGTCGCGACCGCTACCCTGCGGCGGTGGCTGTCGACGCGGAACGGTTGGCGGCGTCGTTGGCGGTCCGGCTCGACGCGGTCACCTTCACCGACCTGACCGTCGACCAGGTCACCGCCCGGCTGATCGACGAGGTCGTGCACTGGGCGGGGGAGCGGGGCTGGCGGGTCTATCGGCGCGCGCCCAGCGTGGTGCCGTTGCCGCCGCCGATGTCGGACCGGCAGTCGGTCCTGGACGTGGCGTGTGCCCGCCCGGACGGGCCGCCGGTCGTCGTCGAGGTCGACCACGGCACCCGACGGCGTACCTGGGACAAGCTGCTCGCCGAGGCCGACGCCGGGCGCGTACCGCTGTGGGTGCGGTGGGGTGCCGGCCGGTTCACCGCGCCGCCGCCGCCGATCCTGATGGTGACCTGCGAGGTGTCCGGGCGGACGGACCCGACCGGGGCACGTCTGCACAGCCGGCTGCCGCGCACCGACATGCGTCCACCGGCGCACTCCGCCACGCCGGTCGGGGAGGCGTCCCCCGTCGAGCTGCCGCTCCCGCCGCCCGGCTCCTGAGGGCTATCCGGCCTGCTCCGCTGCGGGTCGGCCGCTGCGGTACGCCTCGCACGCGAGAGTGACCAACTCGGTGAGGTGGGCCGGCGGGTCGTCCTTCCACCAGGCCAACCAGACCGGGATCGGCGGGGTGTCGCGGACGGCCCGGTACGCCACCCCGGGGCGGGGATTCTGGTTGGCGGTGGCCTCCGAGGTGATACCGACCGCCTGACCGGCCGCGATCAGGGTGAGCCACTCGTCGACGCTGTGCGTGGTGCGGATGGTGCCGGGTGCCGCACCCGGTGGGAACAGGGCGGGGGTGGTGGTGCCGGTGCGGCTGTCGATGGCGAACGGGTACCGGATCAGGTCGGTGACGCGTACCGACCGTCGTCGGGCCAGCGGGTTGTCGGTGGCCATGGCGGCGTAGCGGGACTCCGTCCCGAGCAGGGCGCTGTCGAAGCGGGGGTCGGTGAGCTGTCGCCGGACCACGGCGACGTCGGCGGTGCCCTCGCTGAGCCCGGCGGTCGGGGTGTTGCAGTGCACGAACATCAACGGCACCTGCGGGTGGGCGGCGGCCCAGGCGCGTTGCAGCCGTCGGGTGTGCTTGCCCAACGCCGCCCAGGCGTAGCCGAAACGCAGCTCGGCGCGGGACTCCTCGACGATCCGGTGCAGGTGGGCGACATCGTCGAGGACCCGGCGCGCGGCGGCGAGGACGCGGGTGCCGGTGCCGGTGAGCGAGACGTGCCGGGTGGTCCGCTGGAGCAGCCGGGCGCCGAGCGTGGCCTCCAGCGCGCCGATCGACCGGGAGACGGCCGCCTGGGAGACCCCCAGGACCCCCGCCGCGTCGGTGAACGTCCCGGCGTCGACGACCGCGACCAGCGTACGGAGCTGACGTAACTGCACATCCATACGCTCAGCGTATAGGTGAAGCGGTCGATGCATTTCCGGTATGAGTCGGGGCGTTCGACACTGCCCTCATGACGGTACGGACAGTGGAGCGCGACGACGTCACCCCGAGCGACGGTCGGGTGGCCGATGTCGGCCGAGGGCCGCTGGTGCGCGGGATCGCCACGATGACCGCCAGCGCGGCGAGCAACCAGGTCGGGGCGGCCCTGGGGGCGCACGCCTTCGGTGCCATCGGGCCCGCCGGGGTGGTGGCCGTGCGGCAACTCGTCGCGGCGGCGGTGCTGCTGCCGACCGTACGCCCCGACCTGCGTCGCTTCACCTGGGCGCAGTGGTGGCCGACCCTGCTGCTCGGGGTGGTCTTCGCCGCGATGAACCTCAGCCTCTACAGCGCGGTCGACCGCATCGGCCTCGGCCTGGCCGTCACCCTGGAGTTCCTCGGCCCGCTCGCGGTCGCGCTGGCCGGCTCCCGGACCCGCCGCGACCTGCTCTGCGCCCTCGGCGCCTGCGTCGGCGTCTACGTGCTGGTCCTGCCGGGCCCGGCCAGCGACCTGTTCGGGGTGGCGCTGGGTCTGCTGGCGGCGGCGTGCTGGGCGGCGTACATCCTGCTCAACCGGCTCGTCGGGGCCCGGCTGCCGGGGTTGCAGGCCCCGGCGGCGGCGAGCCTGGTCTCCGCCCTGCTCGCCCTGCCGATCGCGGTCACCCTGCTCGCCCAGGGCCGGCTGGCCGGCACCGCGCTGCTGTTCGCCGTGGCCGCCGGTGTCCTCGCCTCGGTGGTGCCGTACGCGGCCGACCTCGTCGCGCTGCGCACCGTGCCGGCCCGGTTCTTCGGCGTCTTCATGAGCATCCACCCGGTGCTGGCGGCGCTCGCCGGTCTGCTGCTGCTCGGCCAGGTGCTCCGACCGCACGAGTGGCTCGGCATCGCCATGGTCGTGACGGCCAACGCGGTGGCCGTCCGGTCCGCCACCACCGGCTGACACCACGAGCCGGTGTCGCTTGCGCCGATCGGCGTTGCCCGCACCGGGTTCCTGGAATGGTCGGTGGTGCGGGCAGCGGGCACGAGGCGGAGGCACGGTGGGCAGGTCGGGGCAGGACCCGGAGCAGGCGGCGGGGTCGGCGACCTTCAGCCCCTCCGCCGAACTGCCGCCGCCGTCTCCGGCCGACCTCGACGTGCTGCGGCGACTCGGCGCGCGGTGGCGGGTCGACGACACCGTACGGGCGCTGCCGGTGGATCCGCAGGCGGACGAGGTGCGGACCGTCGAGGGGGCGGGCCGGCACCGGGTGCTGTTCGTGCCGGACGAGGCGGGTCGGCTGACCGCCACCCCCACCGCCGAACGGCAGGACACCGTGGAGGGGCGGGCACTCGGCCGCCTGCGTCGACTGCTGCTCGGGCCGCCGCTGACCAGCGGGGCGATCCTGCGCGAGCGGATGCCGAAGTTCCTCGCGCTGCCGGTGCTCGCCTCCGACCTGCTCTCCTCGGTCGCGTACGGGCCGGAGGCGATGCTGACCGTGCTGGTCCTCGCCGGCAGCGGCGCCCTCGGGCTGTCGTTGCCGATCGCGGCGGGACTGGTCGTGCTGATGCTGGCGGTCGGCACGTCGTACCGGCAGACCGTGTACGCGTACCCGCACGGCGCCGGGTCGTACCTGGTGGCCAGCGACACCCTCGGGCCCCGCGCGGGCCTGGGCGCGGCGGCCGGTCTCGTCCTCGACTACGTGCTCACGGTCGCGGTGTCGGTGTCGGCCGGTGCCGCCGCGATCACCTCGGCGCTACCCGCCCTCGCGCCGTACAGCGTGCCGTTCGCGCTGGTCGTCATCGGCCTGCTGCTGACCGGCAACCTGCGCGGCATCCGGGTCGCCGGCAACGTGTTCGCCGCGCCGACGTACTTCTTCCTGGTCGCCGTGTTCGGGCTGATCGCCGTCGGTCTGGTGCGGGCCGCAGCCGACGGGTTCACCGTCGTCGCCCCACCGCCGACGCCGGCCGTGGAGGGGCTCGGGCTGCTCCTGGTGCTGCGGGCCTTCGCCTCCGGCGCGACGTCGATGACCGGCATCGAGGCGGTCTCCAACGCGGTGCCGGTCTTCCGTCCGACCGAGTGGCGCAACGCCCGTACGGTGCTCACCTGGATGGTCGGCATCCTGATCGCGATCTTCGTCGGTCTGGTGGTGCTGTTCCACCTCAACGGCCTGACGCCCCGCGCCGACCAGACGCTGCTGTCCCAACTGGCCCGACACACCTTCCCCACCGGCCCCTGGTACGCGCTCGTCCAGGCCGCCACCGCCCTCGTGCTGCTCCTGGCCGCGAACACCGCCTTCAACGACCTGCCGCGCCTGCTGTACTTCATGGCCCGCGACGGTTACGTCCCGCGCCGTTTCCTGCACCTGGGGGACCGGCTGGCGCTGAGCAACGGGCTGATCGTGCTCGCGGTGGCCGCCGCGGCGATCCTGGTCGCGTTCGGCGGTCGCACCCATTCGCTGATCCCGCTCTATGCGGTCGGTGTCTTCCTCGCCTTCACGCTGTCCCAGACCGGGATGGTCCGGCACTGGCGGCGACACCGCGAGCGGGGCTGGCGGCGGCGCGCGACCCTCAACGGCATCGGCGCGGCACTGTCCGCGCTGGTGCTGGTGACCGCCGCGGTCACGAAGTTCACCGAGGGCGCCTGGGTGGTGGTGCTCGCCGTACCGCTGTTGATCCACCTGTTCCGCCGGATCCGCCGCCACTACGACCACGTCCAGCAGGCCCTCGGGCTGCATCCGGTGGCACAGACCGGCCGTGCGGGGCCGACCGGGGACGAGCCGCCGTCGATCGTCCCGCAGCAGGTCCGGCACCTGTTCCTGGTCCCGGTGGCCCGGCTCAACCAGGCGGCCCTGCGTACCCTCGCCTACGTCGGCTCGCTCGGCCAACCGGCGCTCGCCCTGCACGTCAGCCCGGAGCGGGTCGAGGCGGACCGGTTCCGCGCGGAGTGGGCCACCTGGGGCGACCACGTCCCGCTGGAGACGATCCTCTCGCCGCACCGCGTGATCATCCCGCCGCTGGCCGGGTACGTCAGCGCGCTGCGGCGCAGCCGTCCCGACCTGACCCTCACCGTGGTGGTGCCCGACGTGATCGTGGAGCACCCCTGGCAGCGGCTGCTGCACTACCGCACCGAGCAGCGCCTGCGCCGGGCCCTGCGCCGGCACCCCGGCATCGTGGTGACCAGCATGCCCACCCACCTGACCCGCTGAGCCACCGACGGTCAGCGGCCCACGTAGGCCGCCAGGTGCTCACCGGTGAGGGTGGAGCGGGCGGCGACCAGGTCGGCCGGGGTGCCCTCGAAGACGATCCGGCCGCCGTCGTGGCCCGCGCCCGGACCGAGGTCGATGATCCAGTCGGCGTGCGCCATCACCGCCTGGTGGTGCTCCACCACGATGACCGACCGGCCGGCGTCCACGAGCCGGTCGAGCAGGCCGAGCAGGTGCGTGACGTCGGCGAGGTGCAGGCCGGTGGTCGGCTCGTCGAGGACCCAGACGCCGCCCTTGTCGCCCATGTGGGTGGCGAGCTTGAGCCGCTGCCGCTCGCCGCCGGAGAGCGTGGTGAGCGGCTGCCCGAGGCTGAGGTAGCCGAGGCCGACGTCCGTCAGCCGCCCGAGGATGGTGTGCGCGGCCGGGGTACGCGCCGCACCGGCGCCGAAGAACTCCCGGGCCTCGCTCACCGGCATCGCGAGCACCTCGCTGATGTCCCGATCGCCGAGCCGGTACTCCAGCACCGAGGCGTCGAACCGTCGGCCCTCGCACTCCTCGCAGGTGGTGGCCACACCGGCCATGATCCCCAGGTCGGTGTAGAGCACCCCGGCGCCGTTGCAGGCCGGGCAGGCGCCCTCGGAGTTCGGGCTGAACAGGGCGGGCTTCACGCCGTTGGCCTTGGCGAACGCCTTGCGGATCGGGTCGAGCAGGCCGGTGTAGGTGGCCGGGTTGCTGCGGCGCGAACCCCGGATCGGCGTCTGGTCCACCGACACCACGTCCGCCCCGGGCGGGATCGAGCCGTGCACCAGCGAACTCTTGCCGGAGCCGGCCACCCCGGTCACCGCCACCAGCACGCCGAGCGGGATGTCGACGTCGACGCCCCGCAGGTTGTGCGAGCGCGCGCCCCGGATCTCCAGCGTGCCGGTGGGCTTGCGGACCGACTCCTTCAGGGCGACCTTGTCGTCCAGGTGTCGACCGGTGACGGTGCCGCTGGCCCGCAGCCCCTCGACGGTGCCCTCGAAACAGACCGTGCCACCGTCCGCGCCCGCGCCGGGGCCGAGGTCGACCACGTGGTCGGCGATCGCGATGGTGTCCGGCTCGTGCTCGACCACCAGCACCGTGTTGCCCTTGTCCCGCAGCCGCAGCAGCAGGTCGTTCATCCGGGCGATGTCGTGCGGGTGCAGCCCGGTGGTGGGCTCGTCGAAGACGTACGTGGCGTCGGTGAGCGAGGAACCCAGGTGACGGATCATCTTGGTGCGCTGGGCCTCGCCACCGGAGAGCGTGCCCGCCGGCCGGTCGAGCGAGAGGTAGCCGAGCCCGATCTCCACGAACGAGTCCAGGGTGTGTCCCAGGGCGGCCAGCAGCGGGGCCACCGAGGGCTCGGCCAGGCCACGGACCCACTGCGCCAGGTCGCTGATCTGCATCGCGCAGGCGTCGGCGATGGAGACACCCTTGATCTTCGAGGAGCGGGCCGCCTCGCTGAGCCGGGTGCCACCGCAGTCCGGGCAGGTGGTGAACGTGACCGCCCGGTCCACGAAGGCCCGGATGTGCGGTTGGAGCGACTCCCGGTCCTTGGCCAGGAAGGAGCGCTGCACCTTGGGGATCAGCCCCTCGTAGGTGAGGTTGACCCCCTCGACCTTCACCTTCGTCGGCTCCCGATAGAGGAAGTCCTGCATCTCCTTCTTGGTGAACTTCCGGATCGGCTTGTGCGGGTCGAGGAAACCGGACTCCGCGTACGTCCGTACCGTCCACCAGCTGTCCGACTTCCAGCCGGGGATGGTGAACGCCCCCTCGGCGATCGACTTGGAGTCGTCGTAGAGCTGGCTCAGGTCGATGTCGGAGACCGAGCCGCGTCCCTCGCAGCGCGGACACATCCCACCGGCACGGGTGAAGGTCTGCCGCGTCGTCTTGCCGGCCCCCCGGTCGACGGTGATCGTGCCGCTGGCCTTGACCGAGGCGACGTTGAAGGAGAACGCGTTGGGCGAGCCGATGTGCGGTTTCCCGAGCCGGCTGAACAGGATGCGCAGCATGGCGTTGGCGTCGGTGGCGGTGCCGACCGTGGACCGGGGGTCGGCCCCCATCCGCTGCTGGTCGATGATGATCGCGGTGGTCAGCCCGTCCAGCACGTCCACCTCGGGCCGGGCCAGCGTCGGCATGAAGCCCTGCACGAAGGTGCTGTAGGTCTCGTTGATCAGCCGCTGTGACTCGGCCGCGATGGTGTCGAACACCAGCGAGCTCTTGCCCGACCCGGAGACCCCGGTGAACACCGTGAGCCGGCGCTTGGGGATCTCGATGCTGACATCCGCCAGGTTGTTCTCCCGTGCGCCGTGCACCCGGATCAGGTCGTGGCTGTCGGCGACATGCGCCGCGCCCGCCTGCGAGCGGCTCTTCGGGACCGTGCTCATCGTGTCTCCCTCTGTCTCACCGACCGGCGGCTGTCTCACCGCACCGGCGGCCGTGGCGCGCCCCGCTCCCGGCCGTCGGGCGTCGGCTCCCGGCCGGAGCGCGGCTCAGGCGATCTGCTGGATGCGGATCAGGTTGCCGGCGGGGTCGCGGACGGCGC
The DNA here is from genome assembly GCF_053589795.1 of Micromonospora sp. NPDC003241. Lineage (NCBI taxonomy): Bacteria > Bacillati > Actinomycetota > Actinomycetes > Micromonosporales > Micromonosporaceae > Micromonospora > Micromonospora sp. NPDC003241. The sequence continues at coordinate 43,298 of NZ_JBSFSO010000004.1, forward strand.
AGTCGCGGATGCCGTACGGCTGGTCGGTCGGCTCCTGCACGACGTCGGTGTCACCGGCCTGCAACTGCTCGAAGGTGGCATCGACGTCCCTGGTCGCCAGCACGATGCCGGCGTACGTGCCCTTGGCCATCATCTCGGCGACGGTGCGCCGCTCGTCGTCGGTGACGCCCGGGTCGGCGTGCGGCGGGTGCAGGACGATGGAGGTGCCGGGCTGGTCGGGTGGACCGACCGTGATCCAGCGCATCCCGCCGTACCCGACGTCGTTGCGGACCTCGAAGCCGAGCGTGTCCCGATAGAAGCGCAACGCGGCGTCCGGGTCGGTCTGCGGGAGGAAGCTCGCGTGAATGGTGATGTCCATGCCGGTCACGTTAGTTGCGGCTGCCTGACCTGTGCTTCTCGATTCCTGATCGGTCTGGTGACCTGCTTCGACAGGCACGCCGGGATGCCCGCCGTCGCCTGGGCCGCCTCGCGCCGGTAGACGCTCGGCGGCACACCGACCAGCTCGGTGAAGCGGGTGCTGAAGGTGCCCAGCGAGGCGCAACCGACCGCGAAACAGACATCGGTGACGCTGAGGTCGCCGCGTCGCAGCAACGCCATGGCACGCTCGATGCGCCGGGTCATCAGATAGCCGTACGGCGACTCGCCGTAGGCGAGGCGGAACTGACGACTGAGGTGCCCGGCCGACATGTTCACCCCACGGGCGAGCGCCTCGACGTCGAGCGGCTGGGCGTACTCGCGGTCGATCCGGTCCCGGACGCGGCGCAGCCGCGCGAGATCGCGCAGGTGGGCCGCTTCGGCGGCGCTGCTGGTCACCCGCCGAATGGTGCCACGTCCCACCGACGTTGCCCAACACCGACAGCGCCGCGAGGGCCCGCGCCCGCGCTGTCGGGCCGGGCCTGGACCGGTGGGTCGCCGGTATGGTCGGGCGCGTGTCGCGGCCTGCGGTGCCGCGCCGAGGAGGAGGGGGATGACCGTGACGAGTCCGGGTGCGGTGCCGCCGGTACGCCAGTTGCGGCTGGTGGTCGAGGCCGAGGACTACGAGGCGGCCGTCCGGTTCTACCGTGACGTGCTGGGCCTGCCCGAGCAGGCGGCGTACTCCGGCGGCGACGGTGCCGAGGTGGTGATCCTGGACGCCGGACGGGCCACGTTGGAGATCGCCAACCCGGCGCAGAAGCGGATGATCGACGACGTCGAGGTGGGCCAGCAGGTCGCCCCGCGCATCCGGGTCGCGTTCGAGGTCGACGACGCCCGGGCCACCACGCAACGGCTGGTCGACGGTGGCGCCGCCGAGGTGGCCCCGCCGACCACCACGCCCTGGCAGTCGGTCAACGCCCGTCTCGACGCGCCGGCCGACCTGCACATCACCGTCTTCCAGGAGCTGCGCACCCTCGACGAGCGCGCCGCGCTCGACGGGTTCGGCACCGACGACGGCCCGGCACCGGTCGCGGACGACCCGCCACCGGCCCGCTGACCCCGCACCGGCCCGCCAACCGCGCCACCGGCCCGCTGTCCCGCCGCTGGTCCGCCGGCCACGCCACCGGCCGTGGTGCCGGTGGCGTGGCCGCCGCTCAGAGGCTGCGGTTCGTCCAGCTCCAGTAGCTGCCGTTCCACCATCGGCTCCACAGGTTGCCGGCGGTGTCCCTCAGGAAGATCGCCGGTCGGGTGGAGTTCTGCGGCGCGAGCACCGCCGTACCGGTCAGGGCGGGCCGGAACGGCGGACTCTGGTCACTCCAGTACCAGTTGGACCCGTCCCAGTAGTTGATCCACAGGCCGCCCCCGTCGGTGGCGAAGAAGGAGAACGGCGAGGTGCCGTTCACCGAGAGGGCACCGAGCGTGCCCGGGACCAGTTGCTCCGGCGGTGAGCCCAGGTTGTGCCACTCCCACTGGGTACCGGTCCACCAGCGCAGCCACGCGTTGTCGTCGCTGCCGGTGGCGAGCAGGTACGGCCGGGCTTCCGGTGCGACCTGCACCGCGCTGCGGGCGCCGAAGGGCGTACCCGCGTCGGTGAGCCAGACGCCAGGCGGCTGGCCGAGGTCGACCCAGGGCGCGGCCGTGTCGTCGAAGCGGGTCGTCCAGAGCCGGCCGACGTTGCTCACGGTGTAGACCTGCGGCGTGCCGTTCTCCAGCAGCACACCGACCGGGCCGGTGGCCGCGATGCCGTCGGGCGGCGAGCCGATGTTCGTCCAGTTCCACACCGCCCCGTTCCACCAGTTCACCCACACCGTCTCGTCGCCGTCGCTGCGGACGAAGAGGTACGGGCTGGTGTCGGCCACCGCGACGGCGGTGAAGCTCGGCCAGCTCACGAAATTGGCCCCCGGCGGACTGCCCTGGTTGCGCCACTGCCAACTCGTCGCCGACCGCCACAGGCTCCAGACGTTCTGGTCGGTGCCGAGGAGGAAGGCGTACGGGCGGGTGAAGCCGTCGACGATGGTCACACCGATCGGCATGCGCAGGCCGACCCCCGGCGGTGTGCCCATGTTCGACCAGTTCCACTGCTCGGACTGGTCCTGCCAGTTGATCCAGAGGTTGCCGTCGGTCCCGATCACGAACACGTACGGATACCGGTCGCCCACCGCGACCGCGCCGACGATCTGCCGGGTCGCCGGAGCCGTGCTCGCGGCGGCTGCGGTGAGCTGCTGCGTGCCGGCGGCGGCCGGTGCCGCAGCCGCCGGTGTGGCCGCCGACGCGACCCCCAGCGCGATCGTGGTCGCGACGGCCAGGAACCGGCGCGTGATGGTGCTGACTCGCATGCTGTCCTCTCGTGGCAGGAGCATTCCCCGCAGGGAGTATGAGCGCCGCTCGTCTTCCCGCTGCCGGGAAGGCGACCGGATCGCTTTCCCGACAACGGTTTGCGGTCCCGTCCACCCCGATCTCCCGCCACCGCACCGGAATCGGCGACTGCATAGGGTGGGCCGATGCTGCGGATCGGCCTACCCGGGGTGCTCGCCCTCGCGCACTGCACCGACGTCGACGGTGACCTGGTCGTCGTCGGCCCCGACGGGGGCGACGAGTTCGTCGTGGTCTGGGTGACCGAGACCGGCGTACGGGTGGTCGACCTGGACGTCACGCTCTCCGAGGCGCAGCGGTACGCCAACCCGACCGTGGTGGCGCACCCGGACGGCGGGGTCGTGGTGTTGGCCGGTGTCGACCGCGCCGTCTTCGTCGCCGGGCCGGACGCCGCACCGGTGCCGCTGCGGGTGACCGGTCTCGACCGGCTCGCCACCGTCCGTCCGCTGCCCCTGATGCACGGCGGATCTGCCGTCTCCGACAGCCCGGTCTGGCACCTCGTGCTCTCGCACGGCAACCTGATGGGCGATCTGCGGTACGCGGCCCCGCTGCGGGTCGACCTCGCGGAGCGCGCGGTGCACTGGGAGGCCGCGCCGTGGCAGCTCGCTCCCGACGACTTCCCGGTCGACCTGGCGGGCATCCCGGAGCGTGACCCGCACGTGTCGCTAAGCGCGACGCTGCTCCGGGCGGGCGTGCGCTACGTCTGCTCGGAAGGCTCCCGGATCCGGAACAACATCGGCTCCGGGGCGGACTTCTTCGGCTGCGTGACGCTGGCCGCAGACGGCACGGTGGCCGAGTGGATCCACCAGGCCGCCGGGTGGCGGCAGATCAGCGGCAAGTGGGCGATCCGGGGCCGGTTCACCGGCTGCGGCGAGTACGTCTTGCTGGCATCGGTCTTCCGTCGGCTGTGGAACGGGCGTACCCGGGTGCTGCGGCTGGCCGACGGCGAGCTGCTGACGCCACGGCTGCCGCGCGGCCTGACCACCGCCGAGATCCTCGACCACCACCCCGACCGGGGCTGGTGGCTGCGCCTGGACGACGAGGTCGTGGCGGTGCCGGACATCGTCGGTTGACGGGTCGCGCTCGGATGGGCATGACCGGTACGCCGGTCGCGACGGGTGGCGTGACCGTCGCCGCGTACACTGGTCGGCACCTGGCCGCGCTTCGCGGCCCTCGCGCGAGGCGGTGATGGACATGGTGCTGGTCACCGTCCGCCGCTCGCGCCTGCGACGACGATAGTCGTCCGCTTCTCCGCGCGTTCCATCCGTCGTGCCCGCCTCCGCGCGTGCGCGCGACGTGTCTCGTGACGATCCTGCTCGATCCCCACCGGGAGTCCCCGTGACCGTGCCTTCGCTGGCCTCGTCCTTGTCCGCCGCCGTCACCACCGCCGCCGCCGAGCTGCCGGGATTCGTCCCGCTGGTGCGCCGATCCGACCGGGCCGACTTCCAGGCCGACGGGGCGCTGGCGGCGGCGCGGACGCTGCGACGCAACCCCCGGGACGTGGCGGCGGAGATCGTCGCGGCCCTGCCGGCCGGTGGTCTGGTGGCCACCGCCGAGGTCGCCGGGCCGGGCTTCGTCAACCTCGCTCTGACCGACACGGTGTTGCTGTCCCAGGTCGCCGGTCGGCTCGCCGATCCCCGGCTCGGCGTCGGCACCCCCGAGGCGGGCGTCACCACCGTGGTCGACTACTCGCAGCCGAACATCGCCAAGGAGATGCACGTCGGTCATCTGCGCTCCACGATCATCGGCGACGCGCTGGTGCGGATCCTGGAGCACCTGGGCGGGACGGTGGTGCGACGCAACCACGTCGGCGACTGGGGTACCCAGTTCGGGATGCTGATCCAGTACCGGTCCGAGCATCCCGCGCCGGACGCGGAGGAGGCCACCATGCGGGGGCTGGCTCTGCTCTACCGTCGGGCCCGGGCGGCGTTCGACGCCGACCCGGCGTTCGCCGAGCGGTCCCGGCGGCGGGTGGTGGCGCTCCAGGGCGGCGACCCGGAGACGACGCACGCGTGGCGGCAGATCGTGGCCGAGTCGACGAGGTACTTCACCGAGGTCTACGACCTGCTCGGCGTACGGCTGACCGCCGCCGACGCGGTGGGGGAGAGCGCGTACAACGCCGCGTTGCCCGGGGTGGCCGCCGACCTCGCCGCCCAGCGGACGGCGGTGACCAGCGACGGCGCGCTCTGCGTCTTCTTCGACGACGTACGCGGGCCGGACGGCGAGCCGACGCCGCTGATCGTGCGCAAACGCGACGGCGGGTTCGGGTACGCCGCCACCGACCTCGCCGCGCTGCGGCAGCGGGTCAGCGAGCTGCACGCCGACCGGCTGTTGTACGTGGTCGACGCCCGGCAGGCCCTGCACTTCCGGATGGTCTTCGACACCGCCCGGCGGGCCGGCTGGCTGCCACCGGACGTGCCCGCCGCCCACGTCGCGTTCGGCACCGTGCTCGGCGCCGACGGGCGGCCGTTCAAGACCCGGGCCGGAGACACCGTCCGCCTGGTCGACCTGCTCACCGAGGCGGTGGACCGGGCCCGCGAGGTGGTCGCCGCCAAGAACCCCGGCCTCACCGACTCGGCACGCGACGAACGGGCCCGGCAGGTCGGCATCGGCGCGGTCAAGTACGCGGATCTGGCCACCAGCCGGACCCGGGACTACACCTACGACCCGGACCGGATGCTGGCGCTGACCGGCAACACCGGGGTCTACCTCCAGTACGCGCACGCCCGGGTGCGGTCCATCCTGGGCCGGGCCGACGGCGCCGACGAGACCGTCGACCCGGGTGTCGCGCTGGACCCGGCGGAACGCGCGCTGATCCTCGACCTGGACGCCTTCGCCGACGTCCTCGACGAGGTGGTCGCCGGGTACGAGCCGCACCGGCTCTGCGGGCACCTGCACCGGCTGGCGCAGAGCTTCACCACGTTCTACGAGCGGTGTCCGGTGCTGCGGGCCGAGCCGCCGCACCGGGGCAACCGGTTGGCGCTGTGCCGCCTCACCGGCGACACCCTGCGTACCGGCCTGGGTCTGCTCGGCATCGACGCCCCCGAACGGCTCTAGCGTCTCGTGCGGCGCAAGCGTCGTCGGGGTAGGGCTTCGGTGTAAGGAGGGGTCCCCTGCTATCGCCTGGTGTATAGCAGGGGACCCCTCCTAACACCCAACGCTCAGCGCGGCGCGGAGAGCCAGGGGTCGAGGCTGTCCGGTGCCGCGACGGCCTGCCGGACCCGCTCCTGTTCCGCCGAGGTCAGACGGAGGGACCGCAGCCGCTCGCCCCACTCGGGTACCCGCTCCGGCTCGTCCAGCGCGTCCGACAGCTCGATCAGGCAGGCCAGCGCCACCGCCTGCTCCACCGGTGGCGCGGCCTTGCCGTGCCGGCGCAGTCCCGAGTCGAGCGCCCGGAACGCCGCCCGGTCGTCGCGCTTGAACTCGCGCAGGATCCGCGCGTTGTCCAGCACCCGGGCCAGTCCGGTCAGCTCCTTCGCACCGCCGTAGTCGAGGTCCGCCGGCTCGTCGCGGCGGATGAAGATGACGGTGTTACCGGACGGGTCGACGATGCTGAACCGCGAGGCGCCGGGCCGGTAGCGGGTGATCCGGGGCAGTCCTCGGGAGAGCACCTTGCCGTAGGCGCGACGCATCGCCTCGGTGAACGTCGCGTGGTAGGGCGCGACCGAGTCGACCAACACCAGACAACTGCCGGTGTTCTCGGCCGCCGGGTCGAGGCCGCGCGGTGCCGGGCCGTAGTGCAGCTCGAAGCCGCTCCACCGGAAGGCCAGATAGACGTACGGCTTGCGCTGCTCGTACGTCACGGTGAAGCCGAGTGCCCGCCAGAAGGCGAGCATCTCCTCCGCCGAGGTGCAGGGCAGCAGGGGCACGGTGGTCTCGTTCGGGCGGACGCGGTCGTCGGGTTGCTCCTGCGGGCTCGGGTGCGACATGCCGGCAGTGTGCCAAGAGCGGCCGGGCCGGGTCGGCACACCTGGTGGTGCGGCGGGCCGACGCGATCTGATCTCGGGGCGGTCCGACGGGTGCTGTGGTGCACGCTCACACCGCCGTGTCGAGCGCGGCGCACGGCCGGGTCGACACCCGTCTTGACAGTCGGCGAAGGGGCGTCGAGACTTCGAAACAAGCCCGAAACAGTGATTCTCGCCGATCGGTTTCGAGTGGCTTGTTAACGCTCACAGTCGTTTCGATCCGGTGTGTCCGAGGAGAGTCGCCGATGCCGAGAGTCCTGGCCCGGGTGAGCGCCCTGCTCACCGCCTTCCTGCTGATGGTGTCCGCCGCGCCCGCGCCGCGCGCCGACGCCGCCGCACTCGACCCGTTCACCGGATACCTGATGGCGCACTTCATCGGGGAGTCGGCGAACGGCGAACAGCTCTACCTCGCCCACAGCCGCGACGGGCTGACCTGGCGTGACCTGAACAACGGCGCGCCCGTCCTGCTCTCCACGATCGGCACGAGGGGCGTGCGGGACCCCGCCCTGGTCCGCTCGCCGGCCGGTGACCGCTACTGGATCGTCGCCACCGACCTGCGCATCGCCAGCGGCACCTCGTGGAGCGACGCGGCCAACCGGGGCAGCACCAACCTGGTCGTGTGGGAGTCACGCGACCTGGTGAACTGGTCCGCCCCGTGGCTGATCAACGTCGCCGGGGCGATCCCCGGCGCCGGCAACGCCTGGGCACCCGAGGCGATCTACAACGCGGCCACCGGCGACTACGTCGTCTACTGGGCCACCAACTCCGCGCGCAACGGCGTCACCAAACACCGCATCTGGTACGTGCGGACCACCGACTTCCGCAGTTTCACCGCACCCCAGCTCTACATCGAACGTCCCGGCACCCAGGGGTTGATCGACACGCAGATCGTCGAGGTGCCGAACAGCGTCGGCGGCTACCGCTACTACCGTGCCTCCGCCGACGGGCACATCACCATCGAGGCCAGCAACTCGATCCTCGGCTCGTGGACCACCCTGGGCAACCTGTCGCACCTCGGCATCTCCAACGGCACCGGCGGCGGCAACGTGGTGGAGGGGCCGATGTGGGCCCAGTTCAACGGCCGCAACGAGTGGGCGCTCTGGCTGGACCAGTACGCCACCGGGCGCGGCTACATGCCGATCACCTCGACGAACCTGGGCAGCGTCAGCAACTTCCGGACCCGCACCGACTATGCCATGGGCGGCACCCGCAAACGGCACGGCTCGATCCTCAACCTGACCGCGGCCGAGGAGAGCCGGGTGCTCGCCCGCTGGGGCACCAGCACGCCGGTCAACCGGATCCAGGCGTACACCCACCAGGACCGGTACGTGCGGCACGTCAACTACGACGTCCGCATCGACCCGAACGTCAACCCGGCCCAGGACGCCCAGTTCCGGGTGGTGCCCGGTCTGGCGAACGCCTCCGGGAACGTCTCCTTCGAGTCCGTCAACCACCCCGGGTACTACCTGCGGCACTACGGTTTCGACTTCGTGCTGGCGGCCAACGACGGCAGCGCGGTGTTCGCCGCCGACGCCACCTTCCGGCAGGTCGCCGGGCTGGGCAATTCCTCCTGGAGTTCGTTCCAGTCCTACAACTACCCGGACCGCTACATCCGGCACTACGACTACCAGTTGCGGCTCGACCCGGTCGGCGACACCCAGGCGCGCAACGACGCCACCTTCCGCCTCACCTCCTGACCGGGCGGTGACAGGGGCCGTCGGCCCCGGCGCCACGACGGCGTCGGGGCCGACGGCTCGCCGTGGCGGACGAGCAGGTGGTGAATCCACCCTGCGGTCTATGTGCCACGGGAGGCCGGCGGGCTCGTACGATTGCCCCGGGATCGTGGACAGGACAGCGGGGAGGGGTCATGGGCAAGGGCATCTACGTGCAGGAACTGCCGGGCATCGGCAAGCGGTACGACGTCGACCTGGGCAGCAACACCCAGCGCATCTCGATCGTGGTACGCCGCGACGGCAACCGCGACCTGTACGTCTTCGCCGCCGGCGCGGACGATCCGGTGGCCGTGATCGAGATGTCCGAGGAGCAGGCCCGCAAGGTGGGCGCGCTGCTCTCCGGCACGTACTTCTCCGAGTAACCGGCGAACCGCCCGCTCCGCTCCGTCTAGCCCGCTCCAGGAGTCCTCACCGTGCACGCTGACCTCGTGGGCTTCGGTGCCCTTGTGCTCATCGCCGGGTTGCTGGCCCGCTTCGGTCGGCGGATCAACCTGCCGACCGTGCCGTTCTTCATGCTCGCCGGCATCCTGTTCGGGCCGGGCACCCCGGGCCCCGTGCTGGTCGCCCATCCCGAGGACCTCAGCCTGCTGGCCTCGCTGGGTCTGGTGCTCCTGCTGTTCCACCTGGGCGTGGAGTTCCCGGTCGAGCAGGTGCTCGGCAGCGGCAAACGGCTGTTCGTCGCCGCCGCCGCGTACATCGCCCTGAACGTCGGCGCGGGACTCCTCTTCGGGTTCGCGCTCGGCTGGGGCGGCTACGAGGCGTTCGTGATCGCCGGGGCGCTCGGCATCTCCTCGTCGGCCATCGTCACCAAACTGCTCATCGAGTTACGCCGGCTGGCCAACGCCGAGACACCGGTGATCCTCGGCATCATCGTGATCGAGGATCTCTTCCTCGCGCTGTATCTGGCGCTGCTGTCGCCGCTGCTCTCCGGTGCCGGGTCGGCCGGCGAACTCACGCTGCGCATCGGGCTGAGCTTCTCGTACCTGGTCGTCCTGTTCGCCGTCGCCCGGTTCGGTGCCCGCCTGGTCGGCAAGCTGATCGACAGCCACGAGGACGAGCTGCTGGCGGTCCTGATGGTGGGGCTGGTGGTGCTGGTCGCCGGCATCTCGGCCGAGATCGGCGTCTCCGACGCCATCGGCGCGCTGATGATCGGGCTGGTGGTGGCCCGTACCCCGATCCGGGAACGGGCCGAACGGCTGGTGCTGCCGCTGCGGGACGTCTTCGCGGCGGTCTTCTTCGTGGTCTTCGGCCTGAGCATCGATGTCGGCGACTTCGGCTCGGTGGCGCTGCCGGTGCTGGCGGCCGTCGCGCTGACCATCGTCACCAACGTGCTGGCCGGTCTGATCGCCGGGCGGCTGTTCGGGCTCAACCAGCGGGGTGCGGCCAACGTCGGCCTGACGGTGCTGGGGCGGGGCGAGTTCTCGCTGATCCTGGCCACCCTCGCCCTCGGCGCCGGCCTGGACGAGCGCCTCGGCCCGTTCATCGCCCTGTACGTGCTGGTGCTGGCGGTGGCGAGTCCGCTGCTCGCGGCGAACTCGCGCTACCTCGCCCGGATCATCCCGGACCGTTTGCTGCACGCCAGTTGGCGGTACGTGCGGGAGGAGACGATGAGCACCGCCTGCACCCACCTGGACCGCATCCAGATCACCGAGAGCGACGCCGAGGCGTGCCCGCAGTGCCTGGAGACCGGTGACGACTGGGTGCAACTGCGGATGTGCCTCACCTGCGGCGCGGTCGGCTGTTGCAGCGACTCGGCCAACAACCACGCCGAGGAGCACTACCGGCAGACCGGCCACCCGTTGATCCGCTCGCTGGAGGAGGGGGAGGACTGGCGGTACTGCTACATCGACGGCGCGCTGGTCCGGGCACCGATGGGCGCCGACCGGTGAGGCGGACGCTCAGCGTCCCGCCGGTCGGGGCGTACCGACCCGGGTGACGCCGGAGCCGTGCTCGACCAGCGGCGCGACCAGTGCGGCGAGGACCCCGCCGAGCAGCGGGAAGACGATGAACACCCAGAGCTGGCGGAGGGCGGTCCCGCCCTCGAAGATCGCCGGACCGAAGGCCCGCGCGGGGTTCACCGCCGCCCCGGTCAGCGCCACGCCGACCAGGTTCGCCACGGCGAGGGCCATCCCGATGGCCAGGCCGGCGAAGCCGGACAGGTCCGTGCTGCGCTTGCCCACCACCAGCACGACCAGGACGAACAGGAACGTCAGGACGGTCTCCAGCAGCATCGCGCCACCGGCGTTGATGTGCGTGCCGTAGCCGTTGGCGCCCAGCACACCCGTCTGGTCGGTCACTCCGCCCCAACGGACCAGCACCCAGAGCAGGAACGAGCCCAGGGCGGCACCGGCGAACTGCGCGATCCAGTACGCCACCGCCCCGACCGGTGAGATCTTGCCGGAGAGCAGGACGCCGAGGGTCACCGCCGGGTTCACGTGGCTGCCGGAGAGCTGCCCGATCGTGTAGACCAGCGCCAGCATGACGAACCCGAACGACAGCGCGACCACCACCACGCCACCCTCGACGCGGGCCGCGACGGCGCTGCCCACACCGAGGAACACCAGCAGGAATGTGCCGATGAACTCGGCCACGTACCGCCTGACGTCGACCATGGCGTCAGTCTCACCCACCCGGTCACCCGACACACCCGTTTTCCCTGATCACCCGCACTCCCACCCGGCCTGCTCCTCGTCGATCATGGAGTTGTGGTACCCCGCGAGATGCCCTACACCGGTGCAATTCGCTGACCACAAGTCCATGATCGACGGGGCGGGTGCCGGGCCCGCGCAGGTCTCGGTCGGGCGCGGGTCAGCCTCGGGGTGCGCGCAGCCGGTCCGGGCGGTTCAGTCGCCGGTAGACCGGTGCCAGCCGCCGGTGCAGTTCCCGGTAGTCGGCAAAGATCTCGTCGTAGGTGGCCCGCAGAGCCCGGTCCGGTGTGAAGATCCGGTCGGTCCGCATCAGGCCGGGGATGTCGGCGAAGGTGAGCAGTCCGGTGCCGACCGCGCCGATCCAGCCCGCACCCCGGGCGTTGACCGCCAGCGGCTGGGCGTCGCGCCGGATCTCCACGTCGAGCACGTCGGCGAAGATCTGGCACCAGGAGTCCGACAGCGCGCCGCCGCCGGTGATCGCCATCGAGGTGACCCGCGCGCCGAGGAACCGGTCCACCGCCCCGGCCAGCCAGCGGGTGTTGAAGGCGACCCCCTCGAAGACCGCCCGCAGCAGGTCGGAGCGGTTGGTGTCGAGCGAGATGTTGAGGAAGGCGGCGCGCAGGTTCGGGTCGTCGACGGGGGCGCGTTCGCCGTACAGCCAGGGGGTGTAGAGCACGCCGTTGGCGCCCGCCGGCACGGTCGGGATGATCGCGTCGAACGCGTCGAAGATGGTGCCCTCGTCCCGACTGACGTGCCCGGCGGCGAGCAGCGGGTCGTCGTACTCCACGATCTTGTCCCGGAGCCAGGTCAGGTTGGCCCCGGCGGTGGCCTGGAGGGCGGTCATCAGGTAGCGGTCGCCGATAGCGCACGGCACCGACGCGATGCCCGCCGCCACGTCGGTCTTCTTGCCCGGCACGTGCGCCGCGATCCAGGACGAGGTGCCGAGATACAGGTGGGGTTCGTGGTCGCCGGTGGTGCCCGCGCCGATGGCCGCCGCGGTGTTGTCGATCGCGCCGGCCACCACCTCGACCGAATCCGGCAACCCGAGGTGCGCGGCGGCGGCCGGGGTCAGCGTGCCGATGACGTCGGTGCAGGCCACGATCGGGGGCAGCTTGTCGGCGTCGATGCCGCAGTCGGCGACCAGGGCGGGGGAGTAGCGGATGTCGCCGGGCCGCCGGTTGTCGGTCACCCACGAGGTGAGGATCGAGTCGACGGTGGCCACCGTCCGCCCGGTCAGCTTCAGGTTGATCCAGTCGAGCACGTTGAGGAACGACGCGGTCCGCGCGTACACCTGCGGCATCTCGTCGCGGACCAGCAGCATGTGCGCGGCCGGGTCCTTGCCGGTGGGCGAGGGCATCCCGCCGGTGAGCCGCAGCCACCGCGCGATGCGGCGCACCGACATCCCCTGGTACGCCGGGAAGCCGCCGAACTGTCGACGCAGGTGGGGTGCGCCGCGCATGTCGAGCCAACTGATGCACGCCGTCAGCGGGTCCCCGGCGGCGTCCACCGCGATGGTGCCCTCGCCCTGCGTGGAGGCGCAGACCGCGCGGACCGCCCGCATCTGCTCCGGATGCGCCCGACCCAGCTCGGCGGCGACCTCACCGAGCGCGGTCCACCAGGCCACCGGGTCCTGCTCGGCACCGCCGCCGGGCAGCACGTGCAGCGGCACCGGCCGCTCGGCCCACCCGGTCACCGTGCCGTCGGCGGCGACCAGGGCCGCCTTCATCCCGGACGTGCCGAGGTCGATCGCCAGGATCTGCGGTGCGCTGGCGGCCACCCGCCTCAGACCCCCTCGACCTGCGCGAAGACCCGGTCGAACCGGGCCAGCGCGTCGTCGATCACCTCGTCGGTGTCGGCCATCGAGGTGTACATCCGGGAGCCGGCCAGCGTGACGATGCCGTGCGCGGTGTACGCGGCGCCCATCTGCTCCATGAGCCGCTTGCGGGCCTTGTTCTCGCGCAGCAGCTTCACCGGGTTGCGCATGTCCAGCAGCATCACGCCGCTGCACTCCAGGTGCACGATCGAGCCCTGGTTGTACGCGACGTACGGCAGACCGTACGTGTCGATCAGCCGTTGCAGGCCCCGGGTGAGCCGGTCACCGGCGCGGCCGGCGATCACCGGAGCGTTGGTGCGGGCCATCTCCTCGATCGCGAAGTACCCGGCCGCGCAGGACAGCGGGTTGGCCGACAGCGTGCCGCCGACCTGGATGTGCGCGCCGCTCTTGCCGTCCAGCCCGGAGCCGAAGACCGCCATCACGTCGGAGCGTCCGCCGACCCCACCGGCCATCGGGTACCCGCCGGAGACCGCCTTGCCCAGCACGGTCAGGTCCGGGGTGACGCCGAAGTAGCCGGCCGCGCCGCCCAACCCGAGGCGGAAACCGGTGACCACCTCGTCGAAGACGAGCAGCGCGCCGAACTCGTCGCACAGCTCGCGGACCGCGGCGTTGAAGTCGCGGGGTGCCGGCCGGGTGCCGGACTCCGGGCCGACCGGTTCCACCACCACCGCCGCCGTGCCGCCGCGCAGCCGGTTCTCCACCAGCTTGCGCTTGAGCTGCCCGAGGTCGTGCGGGAACGCCTCCCGGGTCCGGCTGGTCGCGCCGAACGGGATGCCCTTGGCGTTCATCCGGTACGTGCCGGGCACCCGTAGCCCGTACACCATCGTGTCGGACCAGCCGTGGTACGCGCCGCCGACCTTGATCACCATCTTCTTGCCGGTGAACGCGCGGGCACCCCGGACCGCCGCCATCACCGCCTCGGTGCCGGACCCGAGGGAGCGGTACATCTCCACGTGCGGCATGTATTGGTGGATGATCTCGGCGAGCTTGAGCTCGTACTCGTGGAACAGGCCGGTGACCGGCCCGGAGGCGCGGACCACCTCGGCCACCCGATCGTTGACCGGGCCGTAGTTGCTGCCCAGGATCGTCGGCCCACCGGCCTGGAGGAAGTCGATGTACGTGTTGCCGTCCCGGTCGACCAGGTACGCCCCGTCAGCCTTCTCGACCGCCAGCGGGAACGGGTAGTTGAAGGCCAGGTTGTGCTGCACCCCGCCCGGGATGCGCAGCTTGGCCCGGTCGGTGATCTCCCTGCTGGCCCGGCACTTGGTCTCGAAGTAGTTCAGCACGTCCAGCATCGCGTCGTGGCGTAGCCCGCGCAGCGGCTGGGCGGTCAGTGCCTTGAGCCGGCGCATCACGTCGTCGACGTCCGGGTACTCGCTGATGGCGTACCCGAGTCGGGCGGACTCCGCCCCCGGTGCCTCGACCTCGGCGGCGGCCCGGGCGTCGGTCGCCCCGGCCTCGGCTCCGGCGGCGTTCTCGGCCTCGGTGTCGGTCCGGGTGGCCTCGGTCCGGGCGGCGGCTGCGGTCTGGGCGGCGGCGGTCGCGTCGGCGCTGGGCAGGTCCTCGTCGGCGGGTACCCGCAGCGGCTCGACCGCCTCGGTGATCTGCGCGGCGATCCGCTTCTCGTCGGCGCGCAGCTTGCCGAAGGCGATCTCCCGGATCGCGGTCGGGATGGTGTAGACCTTGCCCGTCTCGCTGGTCAACGCCAGCAGGTACGCGATGGAGACCTTCTCCAGCAGCGCCATGTTGAACACCGCCCGGTCCGGGTCGGTGCCCACGGCCACCACGCCGTGGTTGGCGATGATGAAGGCGTTGTCCCCGCTGGCCACCTTCTTCTGCACGTTGCGGGCCAGGAAGCCGGTGCCGGACGGGGCGTAGTCGATGATCGCCACCTCCCGGCCGAGGAAGCGCACCTGCTCGTCGGTGAGCGCCGGGATCGGCTTGCGCAGGAAGGCCAGCGCCGACGCGTACGGCTGGTGGGTGTGCACGATCGCGTTGACGTCCGGGCGCTCCCGATAGATGTTGGCGTGCATCCCGCACTCGATGGACGGCTTGAGGTCGGCCCCGGAGCCGTCGGGCACGTGCTTGCCGTCGAAGTCGACCAGGCAGATGTCCTCGACCCGCATCCGGTCGTAGTCGTAGTTGCTCGGGGTCACCGCGTACAGCCGGTGGCCGGGCACCCGGACCGAGACGTTGCCCTCGGTGGCCTTGAGATATCCCCGGGCGAGCATCGTCCGGCACATGTCGACCACGTGCTGTCGGGAGAGTCGGTGCTGCACGGTGCGCTCCTCGGTCGGATCGGCGGCGTGCCCCATCCTCGCCTGGGGACGCGGATCGAAACACCGTCCCGTCGGCAGCGAGAATCAGCGGCTCTTTTATCCCGACGTGACAAAATCGGCCCGGTGAGCGCCCCCGTCTCCGCCACTCCCTGGCGGCGTCTCCCCGCCGACCTGGCCGCCTCCATGCGTCCGCACCTGCCCTCCACGGTCGCCGCCGTGGCGGGCGCGGTCACCGAGGCCACGCCCGCCTTCGCCGGCATCGCCGACGACAAGTTCGCCCGCGACGTGCACACCGCCGTGCAGGTGGCCCTCGACCGCTTCCTCGACCTGGTCGGCACCGACGAGCCCGCGCTGCCGCCCCGGATCCGGGAGGTCTTCGTCGCCCTCGGCGCCGCCGAGGCCCGCGAGGACCGGGGGCCGGAGGCCCTGCTCGCGGCCCTGCGGATGGCGGCCCGGCTGCTGCTGCGGACCGCCTCGCAGTCGCTGGCCCGGCTCCGCCCGGTCGACACCGAGGAACTGATCGACCTCTCCGACGCGGTCAGCGCGTACGTCGCCGAACTGGCCGCGGCGAGCACCGACGGGTACGCCCTCCAGGTACGCGAGCAGGCCGGCGAGGGCGACCGCCGCCGGCAGCTCGCCGAACTGCTGCTGCGCGGCGACGGCATGCCCAGCGCGGTGGCCGCAGCCGCCGCCCGGATCGGCTGGCCGGAGCTGGACACCGTGGTGCCGGTGCTCCTGCCGCCCGACCAGGCCCGCGACGCCCGGTTCCGCTACGGCGTCGACGGCCTGGTCATCGAGCGCGGCCGGGACGCGGTGCTGCTGTTGCGGGCCGGTCCCCGAGCGGCCCGCGCCCCGCTGGCCGAGGCGCTGGCCGGTCGGCGGGCCGTGGTCGGCCCCGAGTTGGACTGGCCCCAGGTGCCGGCCGCCGTACGCCTCGCCGAACTGACCGCCGGCCTGGTCGGCCCCCACCCCGGCCCGGTCTTCGCCGACGACCACCTGATCCCGCTGACCCTGCGCGGCGAACCGGGCGCCCTGGCGGTGCTCACCGCCCGCCGGCTGGCGCCACTGGCCCACCTGCGCCCGGCCCAGCGGGACAACCTGCTGGTCACCCTGCACTCGTGGCTGCGGCACTGGGGCTCGCGGGCCGAGGTCGCCGCCGTTCTGTTCGTCCACCCGCAGACGGTCAGCTACCGGCTCAAGCGCCTGCGCGACCTGTACGGCACCGACCTGGACGACCCGGCGACCCGCTTCGAGCTGCTGGTGGTGCTCACCAGCCACCTCAACGCCCCACCGCCCCGCGTCGGCCGACCGGATTGAACGGCGTGGGGTCGTCGGCGTGACGAACTCCGGTTGGTCGAGCACGCGCAGCCAGGAACCGTCGGGCTGCCGTCGGACCACCTGGGCGCGGGCACCCGCGCCGTCCCCCGGCGGGGTGGAGATGAGGGCGAATTGACGTGCGCGACCATGCTGTGCAGTTGTTAGGCTGGCTGGGCGCGGGTCAGCCGCGCGTACGCGGAACGAGGAGCGCGACATGCTGTCGGGGGACGACGACATCTCAGGGTGAGTGTGCCCGCCGCCGACCGGCCACTGCCGGGGCGGCCTGTCACGTCACCGCCCTGTCTGTCCGACCGGGGCGCCGGTCGCGTCCCGGCCTTCCTCCCGAGGTCTCACTGCCATGTCCGACGTCTGCGTCGTCTGCACCAACCTGTCCTTCTCCTGGCCCGACGACACCCCCGTGTTCCAGGATCTGTCCTTCACCGTGCCGCCCGGCCGCACCGGCCTGGTCGCGCCGAACGGCGCCGGCAAGTCGACCCTGCTGCGCCTGATCGCGGGGGAACTGGCCCCCACCGGGGGCGGGGTGACGGTCGAGGGGGTGCTCGGCTACCTGCCGCAGGACCTCCCGCTCGCCGGTGAGCTGACCGTCGCCGAGGTGCTGGGCGTCGCCCCGACCATCGCGGCGCTGCGGGCGATCGAGGCCGGCGACGCCAGCGAGGAGAACTTCACCGTCGTCGGCGACGACTGGGACGTCGAGGAACGCAGCCGCGTCGAACTCGACCGGCTCGGTCTGGACGAGGTGGCGCTCGACCGGCCGCTGCACACGCTCAGCGGCGGTCAGGTCGTCTCCCTCGGCCTGGCCGCCCAACTGCTGCGCCGCCCCGACGTGCTGCTGCTCGACGAACCCACCAACAACCTCGACGTCGACGCCCGGCACCGGCTGTACTCGGTGCTGGAGAACTGGCCCGGCTGCCTGCTGCTGGTCAGCCATGACCGGATGCTGCTAGACCGGATGGACCGCATCGCGGAACTCGACGGCGGGCAGGTCCGGTTGTTCGGCGGGAACTTCACCGCCTACGAGGAGGCCGCCCGGGCGGCCCGGGAACTAGCCGAGCGCACCGTGCGCAGCGCCGAGGTGGAGGTCAAGCGGGAGAAGCGGGAGATGCAGCAGGCCCGGGAGCGGGCCGAGCGCCGGGCCGGCAACGCCGCGCGCAACCTCGGCAACGCCGGCCTGGCCCGGATCGTCGCCGGTGGACTCAAGCGCAGCGCGCAGGAGTCGGCCGGCCGGGCCCAGCAGGCGCACGCCAGCCGGGTCAGCGATGCGCAGGGACGCCTCGACGAGGCCAGCCGGGCGCTGCGCGACGACCAGGCGCTCACGCTGGACCTGCCGGAGACCGACGTACCCGCCGGTCGCACGCTCGTCGAGGGGCAGCGGATGCAGGTGCGCCACGACGGCCGTCCACTGTTCCCCGGTGACGGTCTGGAGCTGACCATCCGGGGCCCGGAACGGATCGCGCTCACCGGCCCCAACGGCGTCGGCAAGTCCACCCTGTTGCGCCTGCTCACCGGCCAGACCGCGTCCGAGGGCGGGCAGGTGCGTCGGGCCGACGGCCGGATGGCGTACCTGTCGCAACGGCTGGACCTGCTCGACCTCGACCGTACGGTGGCGGAGAACCTCGCCGCGTACGCCCCCGAGCGACCGCAGTCGCAGCGGTTGAACCTGCTGGCCCGCTTCCTGTTCCGGGGCGCCCGGGCCCAGTTGCCGGTCGGTGTGCTCTCCGGCGGCGAGCGGCTGCGGGCCACCCTCGCCTGTGTCCTCTATGCCCAACCCGCCCCGCACCTGTTGCTGCTCGACGAACCCACCAACAACCTGGACCTGGTCAGCGTGGCCCAGTTGGAGCAGGCGTTGAACGCCTACCGTGGCGCGTTCGTGGTGGTCAGTCACGACGAGCGCTTCCTGCACGCCATCGGCGTACGGCGGTGGCTGCGCCTTGACGGTGACGGCCTGCGCGAGGTGCCGGCCCCGGACGCCGAATGAGTGAAGGTGGGTGGATTTGTTGTCGCTAGAGCGACAACAAATCCACCCACCTGAGGGTCGGTCGGGATCAGAACGGGCTGAGTACCAGGCCGGCGGCGCGCGGGTCGCCGTCGTGCACCAGCGACTCGAAGGCGCCGACGTCGTCGAAGGCGAAGGCGTACGCCTTACCGTCGCGCATGTTGGCGTGGATGATCCGGGCGTACTGGTTGGTCGGGTTGCTGCGGTAGAACTCGGCGGCGTTGGTGCTGGGCTGGGTGTGGATGGTGCCGAGGGTGCCCCGGTTCAGTGCGGCGCAGAGGGTGCGGGAGATCGGCCCGACCACCTGGTCGTTGGGGGCGGGCAGGTCGCCGTCGCAGCCCCAGACGCTCGCCGACGAGGGGCGGTTGAACGAGGCGACGACCTGTCCGGCGCTGTTGGTGAAGGTCATCACCCGGCCCGAGGTGCGCCCGAAGTAGCGGACGTCGGGACGGTCGCCGAACGGCACCACGGTCAGCGTGCGGCTGGTGTACGCGTTCCACGCCGAGGCGATGTAGGAGTCCAGGTAGGTGCTGCTGAACAGCCCCGCTCCGGCGGCCTTGCCCGGTGCCAGCACCCGCAGCACGGTGCCGTCGGCGCGGGTGTACACGGTGTTCGCCCAGCCGGACTGCGACCGTACGCCGTTGATGATCGCGGTGCGGCCGTTGGCGACGACGTCGCCGGTCCGCTTGGTGACGCCGTTGGCACCGGTCACGGTGACGGCGTGCGGCACCGCGAACATGTCCACCTGGGAACTGTTGAGCCAGAGCCCGGCGTCGTTGTAGGTGAACTCGCTCCAGTCGAACAGGATGTCGCGGTTGGCGTCGCCGGCCGCCCACGGGGCGGGCTGTACCAGGCCGGTCGGGGTGAGGAAGAACTTGAGCTTCTCGCCGAAGGAGAAGTAGACCCGGCCGGAGAAGCCGCGCGGGAAGCGGACGGTGGCGCTGGCACCGTTGGTCGGACCGGGGATCGAGGCGTCGGGCGCGGGTGACGGCGGGATCTGTCCGCCGGACCAGGGGATGAACGTGCCGGCCTGGTTGACGTAGCCGAGGCGGCCGGAGGAGAGCTGTACGCCGATGACGTACACGTGGACGGCTCCGGACCGGCCGGTGTTGTTGGTGACGGTGACGGGCAGCAACGCGGGGCCGACGGCCTGGGCGGGCGCGGCGGCGACGAGCGCGGTCGGGACGGCGGTGATCAGGGCGGCGGCGACCGCCAGCAGTCTTCTTCGGACAATCACGGGTACTCCTCCGTTCGGTGGTGACACGGGGTGAGAGAGCGCTCTCTCAGACTCTGACTGTTAACTACGTTTGTCAATAGATGCACGGCGATGCCGTACGGTCGGGGGCGGATCCCTCACGGCCGGTAGCGGCCCGTGTGCGGACCGGGCGGTACGCTGCGCCGGTGACCTTCTCCGTCGCGTCGCCGCCACCCACCCGGTAACGGCGTTCTCGCCGACCCGGCTCTGACGATTCGAGCCCGGGGGCGTCCGTGCTGCCCGGGCGGTGACGACAACGGAGAATCCTGTGCACACCACCATGCCCCCGTCCGTGGGACGGGGAGTCTCGTACATCCTCATCGCGGCGGTCGCCTGGGGGACCGGCGGAGCGGTCGCCGCGATCCTCTACGACATCAGCGGAATGGGACCCGTCGCGGTCTCCTTCTGGCGGTTCGCGGGCGGCGTCCTGCTGCTCGCCGCCGGGCATCTGGTGCTCCGCCGGCGGCGTCCGGGCCGATCGGTCGGCACGCCCGCGCGGGCCGCCGGTCATCGACCGGACGACCGCTGGCGCACGCTGGTGACCACCGGCATCGGCCTGGCCGTCTACCAGACCGCCTACTTCGCCGCCGTCGGGTACGCCGGCCTGGCGGTCGCCACCGTGGTGACCCTCGGCGCCGGGCCGGTGTTGATCGCCGTCGGATCAAGGCTGACGATGGGGGAGCGGTTGGGGCGTACCGGTGCCCTCACCGTGGCCTCGGCGCTGATCGGACTGCTGCTCCTCGTCGGCGGCGGCAGCGCGAGCACGGCATCCGCGCCGCTGCGCGGTCTGGCCTGCGCGTTGCTCTCCGCCACCGGGTACGCCCTGGTCACCCTGTTGCACCGCAGGCGTGGCCGGGACGGCACCGGGGCAGCCGCCGGCACGACCGCGTTGGGCGGCTTCGCGGTGGGGATGCTCTGCCTGCTGCCCCTGGCGTTGATCGAGGGGATCCTGCCCACGGCCGGCGACGTCGGCCGGGTGCTGGGTCTGCTCGCCTACCTCGGGGCGGTGCCCACCGCGCTGGCGTACGCGCTGTTCTTCGCCGGCCTGGTCTCGATCCGGGCGACCACCGCATCGGTGATCGCCCTGGTCGAACCCGTCACCGCTGCGGTCATCGCGGTGCTGTTCCTCGACGAACGGCTCACCGCGGCGGCCACCGTCGGATCGGCGGTGCTGCTCGGTGCCGTCGTCGTGCTGACCCTGGGTGAACGGCGGGCGGCGTCGGCCGGTGTCAGGGCCGGATGAGACACATCCCGCCACCGGTCGGACCGTCCATGGTGGCCAGCGCGTGCGGCACGTCGGCGAGCCCGATGGTGCGGGTGACCAGCGCGGCCGGCCGCAGCACCCCGGCGGTGACGAGCCGGAGCAACTCCGGATAGGCGTGCGCCGGCATGCCGTGGCTGCCGCGCAGCTCCAACTCGTAGGCGATCACGAGATCCATCGGCACGACCGGGTGTCCCTGGGCGGCGGGCAGGAGCCCGACCTGCACGTGTCGTCCCCGGCGGCGCAGGCTCCGGACGGAGGCGGTGCAGGTGGCGTGACTGCCCAGCGCGTCGAGAGACAGGTGGGCGCCGCCGCCGGTCGCCTCCCGGACCGCCTCGGCCACCGCGTCCGGCCCGTCCAGGGTGCGCCCGTCCAGACAGACCGCCGCGCCGAGGCGCCGGGCGAGGTCGAGCGCACCGGGCGCGACGTCGACGGCCACCACCCGGGCCCCGCACGCCAGCGCGATCATCACCGCCGACAACCCCACCCCGCCGCAGCCGTGTACGGCCACCCACTCGCCGGCCGCGACCCGTCCCTGCGTGACCACGGCCCGGAACGCGGTGGCGAACCGGCAACCGAGCGCGGCGGCGGCCGGATGGTCCAGCTCGTCGGGGAGCCGGACCAGGTTGACGTCGGCGTCGCGGACGGCCACCTGTTCGGCGAACGAGCCCCAGTGCGTGAAACCGGGCTGGCTCTGCCGTTCGCAGACCTGCTGGTCGCCCGCCTGGCACGACGGACACCGCCCGCAGGCGCAGACGAAGGGCGCGGTCACCCGGTCACCCGGTCGCCAGCCCCGCACGCCGGTGCCGACGGCGGCGACGACACCGGCGAACTCGTGCCCGGGTACGTGCGGCACGACGATGTCCGGATCGTGTCCCTGCCAGCCGTGCCAGTCGCTGCGGCACAACCCGGTCGCCTCGACCCGCACGATCGCGCCACCGGGCGGCGGCGTCGGGTCCGGCACGTCGCGGACCTGCGGCGGGGCACCGAACTCGTCGAAGATCACGGCACGCATGGCCGCATCCTGGCACGTCACCGGTCCGTCCCGGAACACCCGGCCGGCAGGACCGCGCCCGGACCGGGCGGGCCGGCGACGTGACGCGGCTAACCGGTGGGCTGGCGGGAGGCGGTCGCGCCGAGTTCGACCGCGAGCGTGCGGGTCACCTGGTCGATGCCGCCGGCCTGCGCGGTGGCGAAGACGAACCGGTCAGGTCGCAGCAGGACCGCGTCCGTCCGGTGCCGCCGTAGCCAGGCGTCGACGGTCCCGTCCAGGTCGACGACGTGGACCTGGGCGGCGGCATCGCTCGCCGGCAGGCGCGCCGGGTCGGTGCCGGCCGGATGCGTCACGACCACCCGCGCCGACCTCGGCAGCCCGGGCAGTTCCGCCGGGAGGCCACGCCCGACCAGTGCGAAGCCGTCGCCGAGCACATCGTCGAGCAGGCGGGGCGTCGGATCGTCTCCGACAGCCACCCGGGGCTGCGGGAACATCGCCCCGACGGCACCGTCCCGCCGGCCACCCGCGAACAGCCCCCGCTCGTACGCGGGCAGCGGCTTGAACTCGAAGTGCCGCACGAATCGGCGTACCCGGGGCACGGTCTGCACCGCCCGCAGCACGCTGTCGCGGACCCACGCGGCCCGCCGACTGCGGGCCAGGAACACCCGACCCAGACGGACGCTCGTCTCCGCCATCGCCGCCGTGTGCGGCCGACGTTCCGTCTCGTACGTGTCGAGCAGCGCCGGGGCGGCCCCGCCGGACAGCACCAGCGCCAGTTTCCAGGTCAGGTTCGCCGCGTCCCGCAGTCCACTGCACAGCCCCTGCCCGAGGAACGGCGGCATCTGGTGGGCGGCGTCGCCCAGCAGGAACACCCGTCCCTCCCGCCACCTGGCGGCGATGAGGTGGTGGAACGTGTAGACCACGGCGCGGGTGACGGTGAAACTGTCCGGGTCCACGTACGGCGACACCAGCTCGGCGATCTTCGCCGGTTCCCGCATGTCGGCCTCGGTCTCGCCCGGTTGGAGCATGAACTCCGCCCGATAGCTGCCCCGCGACCCGGGGGAGACGAACGCGGGCCGCCGCCAGTCACAGACGAAGGTGGTGTGCGGCGTGCGGATCCCGTCCGGGGCCACGTCACCGGAGACCGCCAGCCACGGCTCGGCGTAACTCGCCCCCGCCAGCGGGATCCGCACCGCCGTGCGGGTGGTGCTCCGCGCACCGTCGCAGCCCAGCACGAACCGGGCCCGCACCGGGTACGACCGGTCGGCCACCACGTCCCGCACCACCAGATCCGCGCCGTCCTCGTCCTGCCGCAGGTCGACCAGTTCCGTGCCCAGCCGCAGCGTCACGTGCGCGAACCGCTCCAGGCCGGTACGCAGCGCCTGCTCCAGCAACGGCTGGTCGAAGAAGTTCAGCGGGGCGTGCCCGAACCCGAAGTCCACCTCGTCGAAGGCGATGGTGGCGAAGCGCCGGCCGGCGGCGTTGACGTAGTCGGCGCGTACCGGTTGGTGCAGGTCGCCGACGATCCGGTCCAGCAGGCCGGCCTGCTGATAGATGCGCAGCGCCTCGTCGTCACAGGAGAACGCGCGCGGCTGCCCGTGCGGTTCCGTGCTCCGCTCCACGACGAGCGTCCGGACGCCCCGCATGCCGAGCAGGTTCGCGGCCAGCGCACCGACCGGACCACACCCGACGATGACGACGTCGACCTCCTGGACCTCGCCGGGCGACGACGACTGGGCCGGGTTCATCTCGTTCCTCCACACCTGGCCGCCCGGGGTGGCCGGGCGGGGACTGTTGACTGGTTCAGCACAGCGGGCGGGTGTGGAGGTTTCGTAGATTTCCGGTTGGGGTTCTGGTTTCTCGTGGGTGGGGTTTCCGGCAGGCCCGACCCGCGTGTGGTGGGTTTTCGGCGGGTCCGAGCCGCTTGCGGTGGGGTTTCCGGCATCCCCGACCCGCTCCGGGCGGTCAGGCTTGATCCCTGCGCGGGTCGGGCCTGCCGGAAACCTGACCTGGTTGGTCTGGGGTGGACGGCTCGGCGCCGAGACACTCGGCTGCAACGACCGGGTGGAGCTGGCGGGGTTGCGGCGGCTTGCCGGAGATTCTGATTCGGTGGGTCTGGGGCGGACGGTTTGACCTGTGGGAATTCTGATCTGGTGGGGGCTGGCGTCAGGGGCTTGGTCGGTCGGGAGTCTGCTCTGGACGGTCTTGGTCTTGGGCTTGGTGGGGTGGGTGGTCAGGGGTGGGGGTGGGTGGGGAAGCGGGATTGGAGGAGGGTGTTGCCTTGGGTGGCGGCCAGGTGGGCGCCGGTGGCGAGGGCGGTGGGGTCGCGGCGGGCGATGCCGCGGATGCGGTGCAGTTCGGGGGCGAGGACCGACTCGCCGAGGCGGTCCGCGACCGACAGTCCCTCGTCGGCCAGCTCCGCCGCCGTCGACGGATCACCCGCCACCAGGTACGCCTCGGCCATCGCGCTGTACGTGACGGTGCGGGTGGCCCGCAGCCCGGGGCGGTAGATGCCCTCCACCGCGGCCCGCATCGCCGGGAGCCGGTCGTGCTCGCCGCCCCGCGCGGCCGCCCACTCCAGGAAGAAGCCACCCGTGGTCACGAAGTGCGGCATGCCGTTGGCGGCACCGATCTCGCGGCACCGGTGCGCCGCCGCGCGTACCGCCGCCACGTCGCGTTCCTGCATCCCCATCCAGGCCGCGAAGAGTGCCGCGTTCGCCCGGCCGTACGGGTCGGCGAGCCGCTCGGCCAGCCGCTCCGCCTCGGCGATGTCCCGCCGGGCGTCCTCGGTCGCACCGCGCAGCGACCGGACCAGGGCCCGGAAGTTGTACGCGGCCAACACCGGCAGCCGACCGACCTGGCGGCCCAGCAGATCCGGGTCGACCGTGCGCAGCCGATCGACGGCGGCGGTGAGCCGCTGGTCGGCCTCGACCAGCGCGCCGGTGAAGTAGCCGACCACACCCCGCAGGTACTCTCCGGCCGCCGCGATCAGCCCGGTGCCGTCGTCGGCCCGGACCAGCCGCTCAGCCAACTCCCCGCAGCCGGCGTAGTCGGCCTGGTTGGCGGCCAGTTCGCCGAGCGCCCACAACGCGGGCCGTACGTCGGTCTCCGCGCCGACCAGCGCCAGCAGCTCCCGGGCCCGGGCGCAGACCTCGTCGACGGCGTCGGCTCCGACGCCGACCGTCATCTGCAACAGGGCAGCCCGGTGCAACTGGACGGCGAGTTCGGTGGCCGCCGCCGACGGTGCGGTGCCGGCGAGCGGCGACAGTCGCCGGGCCGCCCGGTCCAGGTGGCCGAGCGCGTCCTCGTACGCGAACCGCCGCGTCGCGTCGTCGGCCGCCGCCAGTGACCAGCGCAGATGGTCCTCGCCGTGCCCGAGTCCGATCGCCTGCCCGAAGTGGTGGGCCAACTCGGCCGGGGCGACACCGCCGATCCGCTGGTACGCCAGGGCCAGCCGGGCGTGCAGCGCGGCGCGTCGGGGTGGCGGCAACTGCGCGTACGCGACCTCGGCGAACAGCGGATGACGGAACCGCACCGCACCCGGCCCGGCCTCGGCGACCAGCTCCGCGGCGTACGCCGCCGTCAGCCCCTCGGTGAGGTGCGCCGCCGAGACCTCCAGCACCGTCGCCATCGTCTGCGTGTCCAGGTCGCGTCCGGCCACGCCGAGCAGTTCCAGGCAGTCGCGGGCCGCGTCGGGCAGGGCACCGAGGCGCAGCCGGACGGTGTCCCGGACGCTCGGCGGCAGGTCCGCGTCGGCCGGGTCGGTGCCGGCGCGCAGCAGCTCGGTGATGAAGAACGGGTTGCCCCCGGTCCGGGTGGTCAGGCGCGCCGCCACCTGCCGCTGCGGGGGCGTGCCGGTGCGTCGGCGGACCAGGTCGGCCACGTCGGTGTCGGTCAGCCCGGTCAGCCGCAGGTGGCGGAAGCCCGCACCACGGGCCAGGTCGGCCACCGTCGCCACCAGCGTCGGGTGGTGCTCGTAGGGGCGCATCGTGGCCAGCACGAGAACCCGGGCGTCGGCCAGGGTGGTGGCGAGGAACCGCAACAGCAGTAGCGAGTCCGGGTCGGCGGCGTGCAGGTCGTCCAGCACCACCAGCAGGCCGTCCGCACCGGCGACCGTCCGCACCAGGTCCGCCACCGCCTCGTACGCGCGGAACCGCGCCGTCGGGTCGGGTGCCGCGTCGCCGGTCGACCCGTCCGCCGGTCCGGCCGCGAAGCCGTCCAACCGGCGCGTCGATCCGGTCGTGCCCGCCTGCGGCATCGCCGCCAGCGTCCGCACCACCTGGTTCCACAGCCAGAACGGCGGCGTCTGCCCGACGTCGGGGCAGCGGCCCCACACCGCCGGTACGCCCCGCGTCCCGGCGAGCGTGGCGGCGAGCGTGGTCTTGCCGATCCCCGGCTCGCCCACCACGACGGCGACCCGGCCACCACCGCCGGTGGCGGCCTCGGTCAGCGTCGTCATCAGCTCGGTCAGTTCGGCGTCCCGGCCGACCAGGGAATCCGAACGCGCCGCCGGAGCCGGTCCGACCACGCTGGTCGTCCCGTGGGCCGGTCCGGGCTGGTCGGCCGGAGTGGACGCGGACGGGCCGACCACCCCGGTCGGCGTGGCGTCCGGCGCGACAGCGGTAAAACCCGTGGCCGTCGGCGGCGGCACGGACTGGGTCAGGATCCGGCCGTGCAGCCCGCGCAGCTCCTCGCCCGGGTCGATGCCGTACTCGCCGGCCAGGACCCGACGGCCCTCGTCGAAGGCGGCCAGCGCCTCGGTCTGTCGCCCGGACCGGTAGAGCGCGAGCATCAACTGGGCGCGGGCGGTCTCGCGGACCGGGTTCGCGGCCACGAACTGGCGCAGCTCGGCGAGTACGGCGGTGTGCCGTCCGGCCGACACGGCAGCCGTGAACCGTCCCTCCTCGGCACCGAGGCGTGCCTCGGTCAGCCGGGCGGCCTCGGGACGCACCGCCGTCAGCTCGGCCGCGCCGGTCAGCGGCTCGCCCCGCCAGAGCGCCAGCGCCTCGACGTAGCCCCGTTCGGCCGAGTCGGCGTCGCCCGCCGCGAGCGCGTGTGCCGCGTACGCCGCCAGCCGCTGGAAGCGGACCGCGTCGATGGCCTCCGGCTCGACGCGCAGTTCGTACCCTCTGGGGTGGCTGCGCAGCACGCGGGCCGGCTCGCGGTGGCTGCGCTGCGGTTCGACCGCGCGGCGTAGTCCGGCCACATAGGTGCGCAGCGTCATCTCGGCGCTGGCCGGCGGCCGTCCGTCCCAGAGCGCGTCGACCAGCCAGTCGGTGGCGACGAACCGGTTCGGGCGCAGCAGGAAGAGCGCGAGCAGCGCCCGCTGCTTCGGCCCACCGAGCGGCACGGTGTGCCCGTCCCGGACGGCCTCCAGCGGTCCCAACATGCGGAACTGCACCTGACCACCACACTGTCCGGTCCCCACCTGGTCGGGTCGAGTATGCCAGTCCTCCGCACCTCGACCGGTGTGCGCTGCCGGCCGGAGGCCGGTGTCGGTGCGATATAACGGTGGCCGTGGATATGGCGGAGATCGAGACCGAGGTGGCGGACCTGGACGCCCGCTACCGCTCGGTGGCGAACAAGCCGGTCGACGTCACCGCACTGGACCGGATGGCGGATCTGGGCGCCATTGTCGACGCGGAGCTGACGGCGCTGGGTGTGCAGGACCGCGCCGAGCGGGTGCTGCGCGCCATCGTCGACAGGTACGCCGCCGACGAGACCGCCCGGGTCGAAATCCGGCGGATGTTCGACCGGTACCCGTCGTTCCGCTGGGCGGCGCACCTGCCCACCGACTGCCGGACGGCCGAGGAGTTCCGGGACGACCTCGTCCATCTCTCCGCCCGTGACCAGGGCGCCGACACCCGCGACGAGATCATGGCGTTGCAGGCCGTGTGCGACCGGGCCCGGCGGGCCGGGATCGACGTGGATCCCGTCCTGGCGGAGGTGGCCGCGATGTCCAGCGACGAGGACCGGTACGGGATGGGCTCCCTGCGCGACATCATCCTGCGCCACCGCACCCGGTGAGGGCGTGGCAGGATGAGGCGTGCCCGATGATCGGAGACCGTCGATCACGTTCGAGACGAGCTGTGTCGTCGCCGCGTCGCCGGACGAGGTCTACCGCCACCTGACCGACCCGCACAGCTACATCGGCTTGTCGCCGCTGATCGTGGCGGTCTCCGACGTGCGGACCGGCCGGGACGCCGACGGCCGCGCGGTCACCGACTACGTCGCCGTCGAACGGTTCCGGATGGTCGGCCCGCTGCGCTGGGACAACCACATTCGGGTGCGGATGGTGGCGACCCGTCCCGGCAGCCAGATCGTCAGCGACGTGCGGAGCCCGGGGTGGGTGTGGCTGCGCGCGGTGGTCGACCTGACGCCCGAGACCGACGGTACGCGGATCCGGGAGTCGGTCACCGCCGGTGCCCCGCTGCTGCTGCGGCGCTTCGTGGCGGGACAGGCCCGTCAGGTCGCGGCGTTCCGGGCGACCGAACTGACCCGCCGGATGGCGACCCGACCCTGATCGCAGCGGCCTCCGCAGTGTTCACCGTCGGCGGTGACGCTCCTGGTCAGACCGACCCGGCCGGCCTTCCCGGCCACCCGGCCGGGATGCGTTCCAGCACCCCGCCCGCAAAGACGTCCCGCAACCCCAGCGGCTTGAGGTGGACGTAGCCGATGTGGCAGTCGCAGATCGCGTTGCTGCACGGCCGGGGCGCCAGCGCGGCCCGCCACGACCCGTCGTACAGGTTGCCGATCGGGGTGTCGATGAAGTGGCAGCGGCGGACCGTGCCGTCGCCGCGCACGGAGATCGCGGTCTCTCCGGCGTGGCAGGGCCGGTCCAGGGACAGGTGCGGGCGCACGCTGTAGCCGAAGTGCGGGTCCAGCTCCGTCCAGGTCGCCGCCTCGGCGGCGTCGTAGCGACGTCCCTCGGCGGCGTTGACCCACAGATAGACCTCGTCGGGCAGCAGCGCCCGCAGCGCCCGCGCCTCGGCCAGGTGCTCGGGCAGCCCGACCACCCCGACCGAGTACCGGACACCCAACTCGGACAGGCGGGCGCAGCGTCGCAGGAACCGTTCCCGGGTGACCTGCCCCGGGTGGTACGTGGTCCAGAGCGCGGCGGCGCTCGGGTCGGCGTCGTCGAGCCAGTCCACCCGGGCCGCCAGGTTGGTCTGGATGACCACCCGCTCCACGTGCGGCAGGTGGGACAGCGACACCATCGCGTCCCGGTACCAGCGCCGGGTCAAGCCCTCGCCCCAGGGCGTGAACAGCACCGACAGGCGTACGTCGGTGGTCGCGCCCACCCAGTCGGTGAACCGCGCCAACGCCTCCCGGTCGGCACGGAGCAGCTCCGGCGGGTCACGGCGCTTGGCGAACGGGCAGTACGGACAGTCGTAGTTGCAGCTCGCCAGCGGGCCACGATAGAGGATCGCCAGGTTCATCGCGGCACGTACCCGGCCATCGCGTGCTGCACCTCGGCGGAGGTCAACCAGGGGCCGACGGCGTCGGAGCGGGCCAGCCCCGAGGGGGTGAGGCGGAGCCCGCCGTCGGTGGCCCAGCCCCGCTCGACCAACCGGTCGAGCTGCGGGAAGTCCTCGCCCGGCGGGCGACCGAACCGGGCCCGGTAGGCGTCCGGGTCGACCCCGTCGACGCGCAGCAGCGACTTCAGCAGCCACCGACGGCGCTGCTCGGTGCCGTCGAGGTGGTACCCGAACTCGGCGTACCGGAAGTCGTCGGCCGGTCGGGCCAGGTAGTCGTCGAGCACCGCGCGCACCTGCGAGACGCTGACCGCGTAGTCGAAGGAGTAGTGCAGCGCGGTGGTGTACGAGCGGGCGCCGCAACCCAGTCCGACCATGCCGTCGTCCTGGCAGCAGTAGTCGGGGCCGTCGGGGGCCGGCACGTCGGCCCGGCGGAACTGGCGCATCGACTCCTGCCGGTAGCCGGCCGCGCCGAGCGTCTCCACCGCCTGCCGGTAGAGCGCGAGGCGCTGCGCGTCCCAGTCCGCGCGGGCGTGCGTGCGCCGGCCCAGACCGGTGAGCGGCCGGACGTAGAGCGGATAGAGGTACAGCTCCTCGGGACGCCACGTCAGCGCCGCGTCGAGGCTCTCCCGCCAGGTGTCGGCCGTCTGCCCGTCGATGCCGTAGATCAGGTCGATGTTGAGCACCGGGACACGGGCGTCGCGGATCGCCGCCAACGCCGTCTCCACCTCCGTGCGCCGTTGCGGTCGACCGGCGGCGCGGGCCTCGACGTCGAGGAAGCTCTGCACCCCGATGCTGACCCGGGTGGTGCCGTACGCGGCCAGCACCGCGAGCCGGTCCGGCGTCGCGGTGGCCGGTGACGTCTCCACCGACAGCGGTACGCCGGGCAGCCGCGCCCCGAGGGTCGTGGTGGCGATGTCGAACAGCTCGGTCAGCTCGTCGGCGGTCAGATGGGTGGGGGTGCCGCCGCCGAAGGCCGCGCGGGCATACCCGGTCGAGCCGCCGAGCGCCTCGGCGACCTGCTCGGCCTGCCGACGAAGCTGCCGCAGGTAGGCGGTGACCTGCTCGGCGGGTGCGTTGGCCCGGGTGAACAGGTTGCAGAAGCCGCAGCGCATCTCGCAGAACGGCACGTGCAGATAGAGGAAGAGGGCGTCCCGTGCCTGGTCCCGCCACACGTCGGTCAACGACGGGCGGGGGCGCAACGCCCGGTACGAGGTCTTGTGCGGGTAGGCGTAGAGATACTGCTGGTACGGCGAGCCGTCGAGACTCGCGTCGGTGCTGGTCACCATTCTCCAGGGTGCAGGGTGAAGTGCGCGTACGGGACGGTCCACACCACGTCGTGGCCGATCCGGTGCCCGGTGTGCCCGTCCTCGCCGTACGCGGTGCCGTGGTCGGAGCAGATGATCGTGAACACCGGCCGCCCTCGGCCGGTGACCAGGCCGAACAGTCGCTCCATCCGGCCGTCCACGTACTCCAGGGCGGCGGCGTGGCTGGCCAGGTCGTCGTCGGCGGCGCCGGGCAGGTGGTGCCGGTTCGGCTGGTGCAGGGCGGCCACGTTGAGGAAGGTGAACAACGGCCGGGTCGGCGGCAGATCGGCCACCACCGCCGCCAACCGGTCGAGCTGGGCGTCCACGCAGGTGGGCGACGTGACGCCGAACTCCGGCTCCCAGTGCGCCTCGCGGAACAGCCCCGGCAGGACCGCCCCGAGCGGGCTGCGTCGGTTGAAGAAGCCGACGCCGCCCAGGCACAGCGTGTGGTAGCCGACGTCGGCGAGCGCGGTCGGCAGGTCCGGCGCGTCGAACACCCACGTGTCGGCACCGGAGGTCTCGCTGCCCGGAAAGGCCGCCGCGTACAGCCGTTCGTGTCGACCCGGGGGCACCGGCGTGGGCAGGAACCCGGCGAAGAAGGCGTGGTGCGCGGCGTAGGTGAAGCTGGCCGGGGAGTGCCGGCGTTCCCACCGGCCGCCCGGCAACGCCCGCGTCAGGTGCGGCGTCCGGCCGGCCGCCGCCAGCTCGGCCGCCACGTCGTAGCGCAGCGTGTCGAGGGTGACCAGCAGCAGGTCGTGGTCACCGATCAGGCTCCGCATCCGACCACCTCCGGCGACGCGGCCGGGCCCGTCCGACCGGGACGCCACCCAGCGCCGGTCAGGGCGTGCACCTGGGCGGCGTAGCTGTCCCGGCCGTCGGCCAGCACCCCGGGCAGCAGGTCACCGAACGCGTTGACCTCGGCCACCGCGTGCCGCCGCCAACCGACCAGGAACATCAGGTCCACGCCGACGTGCAGCGAGTCGGGGAAACAGGCGGCGGCCCGCTCGCACGTCTCCATCGCCGCCGACCACTGCCGGGCCCCGGCCGCCCGCCGCACCTCGTCGAGATCACCACGCGCGTTGCCCAGGTGCAGGTTGGTCAGCGGCCCCCGCGCCGCCCGGACCACCACGTGGTCGGGCCGACCGGCGATCACCAGCACCCGCAGGTCGACCACCCGGTCACCGATCCCGGCCTTGGGCAGCCACTGCTCCACGTGCAGACCTTCCGGCGCGAGCCGGTCCACGATGGCCGCGATCTGCGTCTCGTCGGTGTAGCGGCGTAACCGCAGCGAGTTGAACAGCGCCTCGGGGGTGTGCTCGATGGTGGTGACCGCCTGCACCCGGCCGGCGCCGACCGCCAACGCGATGATCCCGGCGGCCGAGGAGCCGTGCGCCGGCTTGACGAACACCCGGCCCCAACCGGCCTGCGCCATCGCCGACCGCAGCTCGGCGTAGCCACCGACCTGCGGCAGCGCGTCCGGCACCGGCACCCCGGCCGCCGCCAGCCGCGCGTGGCAGCGCCGCTTGTCGCAGAGCACCGCGACGTCCTCCGGCGGGTTGAGCAGGGTCGCGCCACCGGCGGCCACCCGGGCCATGCCGTCCACCAGACCGGCGTACCCGTCGGCGAGGCCGACCAGTTCGCCGGGCCGCGCGACGGTGGCCGACCGGCGCAGCAACTGGTCGACCCGGGCGTCCTCCCCGGGCGAGTCCACCCGCACCAGCGTGCCGGCCGGGGGCGGTGCGGCCCCGGTCAGCACCTCGACCCAGGGCAGCACCTCGGGCCGGGGCAGACCGGCGGCCAGCACCGCGTCGGTGAACATCGACACCCGACGGTTGCCGGGATTGCCGACCACGGTCAACCGCATGTCACTCCGAGACCGCGGTGTAGCGGTAGCTCTCGCCGTCGTCCTCCTCGTCCGCCTCCTGCGGGTCGGAGACGTTCACCCGGACGTCCGGCAGGGCGGCGACCACCGACGCGGCGACCTCCTCGGACAGATAGTGGTGGTGCAGGTCCAGCACCGTCAGGTGGGTCAGCGGCTGACCGGCGAGCAGCGCCTCCGCCCCCTCGTCGCTGAGAGTGCCGTTGGACAGGTCCAGCACCTCCAGGCGGCGCACCACGGGTGCGGTCGCCAGGGCCCCCGCGATGTCGTCGGTGATCATCGAGTTGCACAGGCCCAGCCGGCGCAGCGCCGGGAAGCGCTCGTCGGCCAGCAGCGGGGCGAGGTCCGCCAGCTCGGTGGTGCCGCCGTAGTCGTCGGTGCCGAGCCAGAGTTCGAGGTCGGCCAGCTCGGGCAGGTCGGAGTCGAGCACCGCGCCGACGAACTCGCGGGACAGCCCGCCGCTCTGCACCACCAGTTCGCGGAGGTTGTCGTGCTTCACGGGGGAGAAGTCGAACTCCTCGCCTCCGCGCACCCACAACACCTCCAGGTCCGGGTACGCCGTCAGCAGCGGACTGACGTCGCCGACCTTCATCCAGGAGACCTCGCACTCCTCGAAGATCATGTCACCGAGGAACAGTGCCCGCAGTGCCGGCAGTCGATCGGCCGCCGCGCAGATCTGTGCGATCGGCGCGGGGTTGAAGGCCGCGTACCCCCAGGCGCCGATGACCAGCGACTCCACCGTGTCGCCGACCTGCGCGACGAACCGCTCGAAGGTGGCGGCGAACTCCTTGGAGAGCGCGCCTTCCTTGGTGTCGTCGAACTCCGGATGGGTGACGCGCCACGAGACCGGGCCGGTCACGGTCGGCAGCGGCCCCTCGAGCGGAAACTCGACCACCGGACGGTCGGCGAACTCGGCGAGGTGCGAAGAGAACGTCATGTCTGCTCACTCCCCGACTGCGGTGAAGCGGTAGGTGCGGCCGCTGTACACGTCCGGGGTGCGTCCCTCGGACACGTCCACGCGTACGCCGGGCAGGGCCGCGACGACCCGCTGTTGCGCCGGCTCGGACAGGTAGTGGTGGTGCAGGTCGAGCTCGGTCAGGTGGGTCAGCGGCTGCCCGGCCAGGAGCGCCTCCAGACCCTTGTCGGTGAGGTTGCCCATCGACAGGTCGAGCACCGAGAGTCGGGGCACCACCGGTGCGGTGGCGACCGCTCCGGCGACCACGTCGGCGATCTCGGCGTTGCGCAATCCCAGTCGCCGCAGCTCCGGCAGTCCGGCACCGGCGAGCAGCGGGGCGAGGTCGTCGAGGGTGGTGTCGCCGCCGTAGTCCGATCGACCCAGCCACACGTCCAGTCGCTCCAGGGTCGGCAGGTCGCACTCGCCGACCGCCCGCACCACCGCGCCGGGCAGGCCACCGGACTCGAACCGCAGCTCCCGCAGGCCGGTGTGCGTGACGGCGTCCAGCCGCAGACCCTCGCCGCCGCGCACCCACAGCGTCTCCACCTGCGGGTAGGCCGCCAGCAGCCCGGTGATGTCGTCGTGGGTCAGCCAGGAGAGCTCGCACTGCTCGGAGACCAGGTCGGCGAGGAAGAGCGCCCGGAGCCCGGTCCACTGCGAGGCCGCGTTCACCAGGAGGTCGACCGGCAGCGGCCGTTCGTACGCCATCCCCCACTCGCCGACCACGACGGCGCGGACCGACTCGGCCGGGACCTCCTTGAGCATCGCCTCGACCAGCGCGACGAACACCTCGGGCTCCGGCTCGTCGTCGAGATCCCCCACCTCGAGCCGCCAGGCCACCGCCGACGGATCCGCCGGCATCTCCATTCCCGATGTGAACGGGAGCACCGGAAGACCGGCGAACGACGACACGTGCGTTCTGAACACTCTCAACCTCCGACCTGACCGCGATGGCGGCGAGACCGTAACAGGCCGCTCCGACAGGTCCGGTCCGGTAGGTCCTCCGCCGTCCCCGGGGTGGGACGGGCTCCGGCCCGGCGGAGACCGCCGGGCCGGAGGTGGTGCGGTGCACGGGGTGTGCGGATCAGCTCGTCCGCACCGACCCGTTGACCTTGGTGTCACGGATGGTCGCGCCGACGGCGTTCACCGAACCGTTGACCCGGCTCTCCACGATCGAGACCACCGAGGCGTTGTGCGCGTGGATCGCGCCGTTCAGGTTCGAGTTGAACACGATCAGCCCGGCACCCGGGTTGACCTTGATCGCGCCGTTCTGGGTGACCCCGTCCATGCAGGTGATGCCGGTCTTGATGGTCATGCTGCCGTTGTGCCGACCGCGCAGGACGGTGGTGCACTCCGGGTAGCTGGGCTGGGTCTGCACGTTCAGCTCGTCGAAGGCGACGACCGCGCGGGCGTTGTTCGTCAGCGGGTCGTCCAACTTGAGGACGTCAAGTCCCTTCTGGATGTCGTTGGAGTAGATGTAACCGTTGTGGTAGTACGTCGACCAGGCGCCGCCGAGGATCCGGCGGGTGTCCGACAGCGGGCCCCGCTCCCAGAAGGCGATCTCGACCGGGTTGGCCGAGTCGGTGAAGTCGATGACCGAGATGCCACCCTGGTACCACGCCTGGACCATGATGTCGCGGCCCATCGCCGGGATCAGCGAGCCGTTGTGCGCCACGCAGTTCTCGAGGGCGGAGTTCTCCCGCGGGATCTTGAAGTAGCTCTTGAAGACCAGTCGACGGTCGGCACCGGAGCCGACGATGTCGTACAGCGCGTTCGCGCCCTGGTTGGCCCGGTAGGCCGGGGTGCAGATGGCGCCGCTGCCGCCGCCGAGCTCGTCGGTGAAGACGACCTTGGTGCCGGCGTTGTTGAACGTGGCCGAGTGCCAGAACGCGAAGTTGGTGTCGCGCACCTGGCTCAGGACCACCGGGTTCACCGGGTCGGAGATGTCCATCAGGACGCCGTCACCCATGCAGGCGCCGGCGGCCAGGTCCAGGTCCGGGTAGGCGGTGATGTCGTGGCAGCCGCTGGTGTTGGTGTTGCCGCCGTCCGGGAAGAGGACCGGGGTGGCGACCACGGAGGCGCTGGTCGGGTTGTCCAGCGGCACGTCGATGATGGAGATCTTGTCGTGCGGCGGCTTGCAGTAGAACGCGTTGTTCGACGGGCTGTACGACTGGACGTACACGTAGACGCTCTTGTCGTCCTTGCTCGGCACCAGCGTCAGGGTGTGCGAACCGCAGTCGGTACGGACCGACTTGATGTAGCGCGGGTTCGCCTTGTCGCTGATGTCGAAGATCCGGACGCCCTCCCAGGCGCTCTGCTGGGCCACCGAGCCGGCGCTGCTGCTGCACGAGTCGTCGCTGCGGGGCGAGTCGACCGCGAGGAACAGCAGGTCCCCGTAGACCGACGGGTCGCCCTGCGCTCCGACGCAGACGACCTGGCTGACCACCTGGGGTGAGGCCGGATTGCTGACGTCGAAGATGCTGAACCCGTTGTAGTTGCCGGCGATGACGTGGTTGTCCTGGAACGCCAGGTCCGAGTTGTACGCGGCCTCGCTGGCGAACCCGCCGAACTTTGGGACGTTGGCGATCTGGGTGAGGTTGGGGCTGCTGACGATCTCGTCGACGGCCGGGATGGTGTTCGCGGTCTCGGCGGCGCTGCTCGATGGCGCCACCGCGACACCGGCGACGAGAAGGGCACCTGTGGCGGCCAGGCTGATTCCCAGCCTTCGGCTCCCTCGTGGGGTCGGTCTGAACATGTAGGAACACCCTTCGTCAGGGGTGAGCAGGGTTAGCGGAGGTTAACCCTGCGGTGGGTGCTCGATCGTCGGCCATGTGGTCACGGTTCAGCAACACGACCGCCGATGTCTCGGCGCAAACTGCCGCAGGTGGGGCTAAGCGATCGTTCTGCTGTTCGCAACCCTCCCGTCGCAGCTCAGGCCCGCGCTACCATCCCGGCCAACTGTGAACGGCGGGAGTCGAGTTGTGCTAGGTGTGCGGATCCGTGGGCTGCTGCGGCAGTCCCGGAAGCTTGTGCTGATCGAGTTGGCCGTGCTCGCGGTGCTGGCCGTCGGGATCGCGGTGGCCGTGTCGTGGCCGGACAGCGAGCCCCCGGCGCCGACGGCGCAGACGAACGAGCCACCGCCGCTCGACCTGCCCGGCATCCCGGACGCCACCGCACCGGTGCTGATGCCGGGCGGCCCCGGCGAACCGGCGAAGACCCTGTCGGCCAACGAGATGTCGCCGATGGCCCGGCCTCCGCACAACAACGCCGACACCCGGTTCGTCACCATGATGATCCCGCACCACGAGCAGGCCCTGGTGATGGCCAAACTGGTCGGTGACCGGGCCGAGAACTCGAACCTGAAGATCATCGCGGACCGGATCCTGGCTGCCCAGGACCCGGAGATCAAGACCTTGGAGACCTGGTTGACCGACCGGGGGCTGGACCGCAACTCCGGCGACGGGCACCGCCACGAGATGGCCGGCATGCAGACGGCGGAGGCGCTGAACCGGCTGACCGCCGCCCGGGGCGCCGAGTTCGACCGGATGTTCGTCACGATGATGACCGAGCACCACCAGGGCGCCATCGCGATGGCGAACGAGGTCCTGACGCTGGGCACCGACATCATCATCAACGAGTTCGCCAGCAGCGTCGTCGTCGAGCAGGGCGTCGAGATCAACCGGATGCGCGAGGTGCTGACCGGCCGCCGGTAGCCGTGGCGCGGTCCCGCCCGTCCGACGTCCCGGAGTTGTCGGTGGTCACCGATAGCGTCGGGCGGACGCCGACGAAGGGACCAGCCATGGCGGGGAGCAGCCCACACTCCGAGAGCAGCCTGTCGCCCGAGCGCGCGGACCTGCTACAGGCCTTGCGTCAGCAACGCTTCTTCCTGCGCAACACCGCGCGGGAGCTGACCGACGCGCAGGCGGCGACGTGCAGCACGGTCAGCGCGTTGTGTATCGGTGGTCTGATCAAGCACGTCGCGGACGTCGAACGAGGCTGGGCCGACTTCATCGTCGACGGCCCGGCCGAGGCGCCGGACCACAATGACCCCGCCGTCCACGAGCGCCACGCACAGTCGTTCCGGCTGCTGCCGGGCGAGACCCTGGCCGGCGTGCTAGCCGCGTACGACGAGGTCGCGGCCCGCACCGACGAGCTGGTCCGGAGCCTGCCCGACCTGGACGCCAGCCAGCCGTTGCCCGCCGCACCCTGGTTCGAGCCGGGCGCCCGCTGGACGGCCCGACGGGTGCTGGTGCACGTCATCGCCGAGACGTCGCAGCATGCCGGGCACGCCGACATCATCCGGGAGGCGATCGACGGCGCGAAGTCCATGGGCTGAATCGGCGGCTCGACCTCAGCAGCGGTCTCCGCCCGCCACCGTTCGCGCCCGGCCCGTCCAGGTCCGGCCCGTCGGCGTTTGGCCTGTCCGCGTCTTGCCCGTCCGGCGGGCCGGTCCGCTCACGTTCGGCCCGTCTCCGCTCGGCCCTGGAGCGTTTCGCCCGTTCGCGTCCGGCCCCGGCGCGAGACGGCCGGCGCGGGGGATGCCGGTCCCGCCGCTCCGGCGCGGATGATCCACTCGGCCACCGCCAGGTTGATCAGCCAGCCGGCGGCGTGCAGCCACGCCCGGGTCAGCTCGCCCGGCGGTTCGGCGACCACGAGCCACGGCAGATGGGTCAGGAACTGGGTGCCGGCGCCCTGACCGATGGCGTACCCACGGATCATCCACGCGCGGTGCCGGCTGACGTCCCGCCGCAG
Source organism: Micromonospora sp. NPDC003241 (assembly GCF_053589795.1). NCBI lineage: Bacteria > Bacillati > Actinomycetota > Actinomycetes > Micromonosporales > Micromonosporaceae > Micromonospora > Micromonospora sp. NPDC003241. The sequence goes on from NZ_JBSFSO010000004.1 coordinate 81,753, forward strand.
GATCGCGCCGAGACCGAGGACGATGCAGCCGGCCATCGCGCCGCCGAAGAACAGCCGCAGACCGATGAGGAACGCACCGTCGATGGGCATGAGGGGATAGCACGCGGCCATCCACATGCCGGAGAGCGCGGCGAGGATCCCGGCCGGCACCAGCAGCCGACCCGCGACGCGGTGCCATCCCGGTCGCCGACGCCGGAAGCCGGGCATGAACTGGAAGGCGCCCAGCAGGCAGTACACGCTCGCCGTGACGATGTGCACCAGCACCGGCACCGGATCGGCGACGAAGCGGGCGTTGGCGGGCGTGACCGCCGGATCGCCGGACAGCTCGACGGTCCGGACGGCCCCGGCGACCACCGGGACGAGCGCGAGCAGGATCAGGCCGGTGGGTATCGCCCACTCGTGTCTGCGGAGGAAGCGGTTCGTGGACATGAATCGATGCTGGGTTCGCGACGGCGCGAACTCGTCGGTGCATGGGCTCGGGCCCCGTCGGTCCTCGGAGTGAGCCGACGCTCGTACTTACGGCGTCCGCGCCGGCCGGCGGAGCGCTACCGGCCGCGTACCCGGTGCGTCTCGTACGCCCAGATGGCGATCTCCACCCGGTTCCGTGCGCCGAGCTTGGCCATCAGACTCGCCACGTGCGTTTTCACCGTGCTGAGACTGACGTGGAACTCGCCCGCGATCTCGCTGTTGGTCCGCCCCCGGGCCACCGCCGTCAGGATCTGCTCCTCCCGGTCGGTGAGCGGGTCGACGGGTTGCCGGGGCGGCGCGGCCGGTCCGGCGTCGGCGAAGGCGCGCAACAGGCGGGTGGTGACGCTGGGCGCGATGAGCGCGTCACCGTCGGCCGCGGCGCGGACCGCCTGGGCCAGCAGCGCCGTGCCGGCGTCCTTGAGCAGGAAGCCCCGTGCTCCGGCGCGCAGCGCGGCATAGACGTACTCGTCGAGGTCGAAGGTGGTGATGACGACGACGGCGAGCGGTTCGGTGACCCGGGGCCCGGCGAGCCGCCGGGTCGCCTCGATACCGTCCACACCGGGCATCCGGATGTCGAACAGGCACACGTCGGGACGCAGCCGCCGGGCCAGTTCCACAGCGTGGTGACCGTCGGCGGCCGTACCGACGACCTCGATGCCCGGCTGGGCGTCGAGGATCATCGTGAGTCCGCTCCGGATGATCTCCTGGTCGTCCGCGACGACCACCCGGATCCGCCGGTCGCCGTCGTCGCCGGACGGGTCCGGTCGTCCCGTGGTCGGTCGGGTCACGCGGGTGCCCCGGCCCGGGGCAGCACCGCGTCGACGATCCACCCCTGTTCGGGACCGGGTCCGGCGGCACACCTGCCGCCGAGCAGCGCCGCGCGTTCGGCCATCCCGGCGAGTCCGTACCCGGAACCGGGAAGCGGTCCGGCCGGGCTCTCGCCGTCGTCGCTGACACGTAGCCGTACCGAGGCGTCGTCCACCTCGACGCGTACCCGGATGCGGGTCGCGTGCCGCGCGTGCCGGCGGGCGTTGGTCACCGACTCCTGCACGAGCCGGTAGACCGCGCGGTCCACGGACGGGGCGAGGCTGCCGGCGTCACCGACGATCTGCACCTCCACGACCGGGCCGTCCGGTGCGTCCGCCGCGAACCCGGCCAGGTCCGCGATGCGCGGCGTGGGCGCCAGCGCGGCGGGCTCGTCGGTCCGCAGCACCCGGACGAGGCCGCGCATCTCGGCCAGCGCCCGCGACGCCTCGGCCTCGATGAGCTGCAACGCCTCGATCGCCGCCTGCGGATGGGTGGCCGCCACGGCGAGCCCGGCCTGGGCCCGGATCGCCATCGCCGACACGTGGTGCGCGACGGTGTCGTGCAGGTCTCGGGCGAGACGTTCCCGTTCGAGCAGCGTGACCTGGTCCAGCTCGCGCTGCCGGGCCCGCGCCCGGTACCGCACGCTGGTGCCCAGCGTGGCGGCGGCGAACAGGACGACGAAGGCGGCGGCGGTGTCCGCGAGACCGGCCTGACCGGCGGCGACCCACAGTCCCAGCTTGCCCACCACGACCAGACCGCCGAGCACGACCTCCTGCCCGGAGCCCCAGCGGAACAGGGCATACACCAGCAGCAGGACGAAGGCCAGGACGTCCTGTTGGAGAGCGTCCCGGTCGGTCAGCAGCGGAACCAGCCCGCAGACGCCGAAGGCGAGCGCGACCATCGGCAGCGGCCGGGTCCGGCGCCAGAGCACCGTGGCCGTCAGCGCCACCGCCACGGCCACCGACAGCGGTCGCCAGGCCAGCTCGGGCCGGACGATCCCCTCGACGAGCGCGACCGGCGCGAGAATCGCGAGCAGCAGCCAGTCCCGCCACACGCGACGCGGCGCGCCGGGCGGGGCGGGTTCCTCCCACACCGAGCGCAACAGAGCCGACACGAGTCCATCGTAGGAACGGGACGGCTCCGCCGGATCGGCCCAAAGTACGAGCGGCCGAATCGTTCACGTCCCCGGCCTCGGGGATCCGAAACGGTGTGCCCCAGCCAGATCCAACGGTCGGCGCGGGGTGGGCGTCGCCCGCCCGTACAGTCGTGCCATGCCGGAGATCGTCGAGCTGCTGGCCTCGCCCACGCACCGTTACGTGGGGCGACCCTCGGACGGGCCGGCGCCCGCGCCCGACGGCGAGTCGGTCGACGAGATCCGGGTACGCGCGGAGCTGGGCATCGTGGGCGACCGTTACTTCGGCAAGCCGGCACACCGTGGGGCGAGCGTGACCGTCATCGCGGTCGAGTCGTTGCCGCCCGGCGCGGGGCTGACGCAGGTCCGGCGCAACGTCCTGATCCGTGGTGTCGACGTGGACGGCCTGGTCGGGTCGGTGCTGGTGCTGGACTCGGGGCAGGGACCGGTCCGGCTCCGGGTCAACCGGCCGGCGCACCCGTGCGCCTGGATGGACGTGACGATCGGTCCCGGCGCGTGGCGCGGGCTGCGCGGGAAGGGCGGCGTGCGCTGCACGCCGCTGACCGACGGCGTGCTGCGGCTCGGCCCCGTCGATGCGCGGGTCGAGTGAGGGCCGCGTGTAAGGAAGGGCCCCCTACTAACGCCTCCGGTATAGGAAGGGTCCCTTCCTAACATCAGGGCCGGGCGCGGTCGGGGGAGTCTTCGCCGGTTCGCCGCTCATGATCATTGTTGCTGGCAGGATCCAGATCATGCCCGCGTTGCGCCGCGCCATGACCACCTGGACCGTCTCGGTGCCCATCGCCGCGCTCCTGGTGCTGGGGCTGACCTGGGACCGCAAGCTCACCGGCGTGATGGTCATCGTGGTGGCGCTCTTCCTGGCCGGCGCGGTGCTGGCGGCCGTGCACCACGCCGAGGTGGTCGCGCACAAGGTCGGCGAGCCGTACGGGTCGTTGGTGCTGGCGGTGGCCGTCACCGTCATCGAGGTGGCGCTGATCGTCACGCTGATGATCAGCGGCGGGGAGAAGACCGAGTCGCTCGCCCGGGACACCGTCTTCGCCGCCGTGATGATCACGTGCAACGGCATCCTCGGCCTGTCGCTGCTCATCGGCGCGTTGCGCCGCCGGCTGGCCGTGTTCAACCCGGAGGGGACCGGTGGTGCGCTGGCCACCGTGGCCACCCTCGCCACCCTGTGCCTGGTGGTGCCGACGTTCACCATCGGTCGTCCCGGGCCGCAGTTCAGCCCCGCCCAGCTCACCTTCGCGGCGGTCGTGTCGCTCGCGCTCTACGCGCTGTTCGTGATGGTGCAGACCGGTCGCCATCGGGACTACTTCCTGCCCGTCGGCAGTGAGGGGGAGGTGCTGCCGGAGGAGGCGCACGCCGACCCACCGTCGACCCGGCAGGCCATGGCGAGCCTCGGGCTTCTGCTGGTCGCCCTGGTGGCCGTGGTCGGCGACGCCAAGTCGGTCTCCCCGGCGATCGAGGCGGGTGTGGCCGCGGTGAACCTGCCGCCGGCGTTCGTCGGCGTCATCATCGCGTTGCTGGTGCTGCTGCCGGAGACGCTCGCCGCCGCCCGCGCGGCCCGCCGGGACCGGGTGCAGATCAGCCTGAACCTCGCGCTCGGCTCGGCGATGGCCAGCATCGGGCTGACCATCCCGGCGATCGCGATCGCCTCGATCTGGCTGGAGGGGCCGCTGCTGCTCGGCCTGGGCGGTACCCAGGTGACCCTGCTCGCGCTGACCGTGGTCACCGGCGTCCTGACCGTGGTGCCGGGTCGGGCCACCCTGCTTCAGGGCGGGGTGCACCTGGTGCTCCTGGCCGCCTTCGTCTTCCTCGCCGCCAGCCCCTGAGGCCAGGCCGCCGACCCTGCGGACGAGACGCGAGGCCCGGAGGCCAGACCGAAAGGCCCTGCGGCCCAGCCCTGCGGCCCAGCCCTGCGGCCCAGCCCTGCGGCCCAGCCCTGCGGCCCAGCCCTGCGGCAGCCGCGCCGCCAGCCCTGAGGTCACGTCGCGCACGGCGGAAAGGATCAGGTGGACGGTGCGCCGGTGAACCGGACCGGTCGGTACGGCGTACCAGACGGTGACGGGCGTGACGGTCCTACCGTCGGGGTACTGGTCCGGCGTCGAGGCGGGAGGCACAGGGTGCGGGTAGGTGCGGGGCAGCGAAGCCGGGGCAGGCTCGCCGGTCTGGCGGTGGCGCTGGTGGCGGCCACCGCGTGCATGGTGGAGCCGGTGGGCGCGCCGAACGAGCCCGCCGAGCCACCGGCACCGGCGTCGCCGAGCACCGAGGTGACCCGGGCCGACGGCACCGACACGGTCGAGGAGTTCGAGCAGGACATGGCCGACGCCACGCGCCTCGCCGAACGGTACTGGGCCGAGTACTTCCGGGCCTCCGGCCGGTCGTTCCAGCCGATCCGCCGCATCATTCCGTACGAGCGGGACGGTGAGATCTCCTGCGGCGGGCAGGAGGTGCCCCGCAACAACGCGGTCTACTGCACCGTCAGCGACTACATCGCCTACGACGTCAACTGGTCGTTCCGGGCGTTCCGGCAGATCGGCGACGCGTTCGTGTTCTATCTGCTCGGGCACGAGTACGCGCACGGCGTCCAGACCCGGCTCGGCATCCGCTACGAGTTCACCATCCAGCAGGAGTTGCAGGCCGACTGCATGGCCGGGGCCTACCTCGGGGATTCGGTCCGCGCCGGCACGCTGACCCTCGACGAGGGTGACCTGGACGAGTTCAACGAGGGCCTGCTGGCCGTCGGCGACGACCCCGGCCAGCCGTGGTTCGCCGAGGGCTCGCACGGCACCCCGGAACAGCGCTCCGAGATGTTCTTCCGGGGTTACGAGCGCTCCCTGGCCGCCTGCGATCTCGGTTGACGAACGTCACCGTGCCGGGCGTCGCGCGACAGGCGGCTCCGGCGGGCTGGAAGGATCGACCGGGTACCCGACCCGAGGAGGATCCGGTGAGCAGCGCCCGACCGGCCGCAGTGCTCTTCGACATGGACGGCACGCTGGTCGACAGCGAGCGGTTGTGGGACGTCGCCCTGCAGGAGCTAGCGGAGAGCTACGGCGGCACCCTCTCCGCCGAGGCCCGTCGCGCGATCGTCGGCACCGGGATGGCCGACTCGATGCGTATCCTGCACGACGACCTGAGGCAGCCGCACCGGGATCCACAGGTGAGCGCCGAGTGGATCAACGCCCGCATCCTGGAGCTGTTCCGCACCGGCCTGCAGTGGCGTCCCGGCGCGCTGGCGCTGCTCGGCGCCGTCCGGGAGGCCCGGATCCCGACCGCGCTGGTCACCTCCAGTGGCCGGGCCCTGGTCGAGATCGCCCTGGACACCCTGGGCCGGGACAGCTTCGACGTGGTGGTCTGCGGTGACGAGGTGGACTCCACCAAGCCGCATCCGGAGCCGTACCTGACGGCGGCACGGTTGCTCGGCGTACCGATCGAGGAATGTGTGGCGATCGAGGACTCGGCTACCGGGGTGGCCAGCGCGGTCGCCGCCGGGGCGGCGGTCCTGGCCGTGCCGGCCGAGGTGCCGCTGAGCCCTCGCGACGGCGTACACCAGTTGGAGAGTCTGCTCACCGCGGACCTGGACCTGCTCGCCGCGCTGCTGGTGCGATCGCGGGCCTGACACCCGCGCCACGGGAACGACCGGGCCGGACGCCCGCGCCACGGAGACGACCGGGCCCCGACACCACGTCGCCGTGGTGTCGGGGCCCGTGACGTGCCGTTCAGTCGTGGGCGATCGCGCCCAGGACGTTGATCCGGGCGGCCCGGATCGCCGGCAGGACGGCGGCGATCACCCCGATGATCGCGGCCAGGCCGAGGAAGAGTCCCATCTGGCCCCAGGGCAGCACCAGCTTGTTGATGCCCTCGCTGCGCAGCGCCTCGACCACCGCGGCACCGAGGCCGGTGCCGACCACCACGCCGAGCAGCGCGCCGAAGACCGAGATCACCACCGCCTCCACGGTGATCATGCCCATGGTCTGCGACCGTCGCAGGCCGATGGCGCGCAGCAGGCCCAGCTCGCGGGTCCGCTCCAGCACCGACAGGGCAAGGGTGTTGATGATGCCGAGTACGGCGATCACGATGGCCAGCGCCAGCAGGATCTGGATCATCGTGAGCAACGTGTCGAGCTGACCGGCCTGCTGCTCCACGAAGGCGTTCAGGTCGACCACCGACACCTCGGGGCTGTCCGCCAGCAGCGTCTCGATACGTGGCTGGACGTCCGCGACCGACGTGCCCGGTTCGAGCTGGATGAATCCCTGGCTCGGCTGCGGCACGGTGAAGTTGCGGGCGATCTCCGTCGGCAGCACCATCTCCACACCGGTGAACAGGGGAGTGTCCTCGAAGATGCCGGTCACCGTGTACGTGCTCGGCTCGCCCCGGGCCAACTGCACGGACGTCGTCGAACCGACCGACAGCCCCCGCTCCTTCGCGGTCTCCTCGCTGACCAGCATCTGCCCCGCACCGATCCGGTCGATGTCACCGGCGGCGGCGTTGAGGCTGTAGACCTGGCGCAGGGCGGCCGGCTCGGTCACCGCACCGACGAAGGTGCGCTCGTCGTCGACCATGGCCAGGTCGCCGTAGAGACCGTCGGCGACGCGTACGCCGGGGATCGCCTTCGCCTCCTCCAACACGGCCGGGTCGAAGGTGGGCGGACGGGGTCCGCTCTGCGCCCCGGCGATCACCAGTTCGGCCTTGATGCTGTCCCGGGCCAGGCCGCTGATGCTGCTCTTGGCCGAGTCCAGGATCACCGTGATGCCGGTGACCAGCGCGATACCGACCATCAGCGCGGCGGCGGTGATCGCGGTGCGGCGCGGGTTGCGGCCGGAGTTGAGCCGGCCCAGCTTGCCCGGCACCCAACCGGAGAAGACCCAGCCGAGCGCCGCCACCACCGGCTTGCTGATCAGCGGCGTCAGCAGGGCCACCCCGATGAATGCGAACAGCACGCCACCGAGGATGGTGGCCAGGGTGTTGCCGCCCGCGTGACCGCCCAGCCCGAGGAAGAGCAGGACGGCACCGATCCCGGTCACCAACGCCCCGGCGATAGTGATCTTGGTGAGCGGGCGGTCCGGGGTCGCCACGTCCTGCATCGCCGCGATCGGGGGGATCCGGGCGGCCCGCAGCGCCGGCAGCAGCGCCGCCAGCACGGTGATCACCAGACCGACCGAGAACGCGCCGATCACCGCCGAGGCGGGCATGCTCAACCCGGTCAGTTCCAGCCCACCGGCGACGGAGCTGAACAGGTACGCCAGCAGCGCGCCGACGCCGAAGCCGGCCGCCAGGCCGAGCACCGAGGCGATCAGGCCGACGGCGATCGCCTCCAGCACCACCGAGCCGATGATCTGCTTCCCGCTGGCGCCCACCGCCCGCAGCAACGCCAACTCGCGGGTCCGCTGCGCCACGATGATCGAGAACGTGTTCAGGATGAGGAACGTGCCGACCAGCAGCGCCACCGCGGCGAAGCCGAGCAGGATCCGGTTGAAGAAGGTCAGCCCCTCCTTCAGCCCGGCGGCGGCGTCGGCGGAGAGCTGCTCGCCGGTCTTGACCACGTAGTCGTCGCCGAGCGCCGTGGCCACGCTGTCGCGCAACGCGTCGTCGGTGACGCCCGACGCGGAGGTGACCGTGATGCTGTTGAACACGTCCGGCTCGCCGAGCATCAGCCGTTGGGCCGTCGGGGTGGTGAACATGACCTCGTTGACGCCACCGAGGGAGTCCCGGTCACCGCTGTAGCCGAAGACGCCGACGATGGTGAAGTCCTGCCGTGGGCTCAGCGTGAGCACGCCCACCCGGTCACCGACGGCGACCTTGCCCGCGTTCGCCAACGACTGGTTGATCACGATCTCGTCGTCGGCCTGTGGCCCGCGCCCCTCGCGCAACCGCACCAGGTCGCTCTCGCCGAGCCAGTTGCCACCGAGCTGCGGCGGCCCGAACGAGGCGACGACCTTGCCGTTGCTGCCGATCATCCGCGCGCCGTCGGAGACCACCACACCGGTGGCGTCGGCCACGCCCGGCACCGCCCGGACGGTCTCCACCGTGTCGGCCGGGAAGGGTGCCTGGACCTGCTCGCCCTCCATCTCGTTGACCGCGAGCTTCGGCTTCGCCGACACGCTGACGTCGACCTCCTCGTACGCCTCGGCGAAGAGTTGGTCGAAGGTGCGCCCGAGCGTGTCGGTGAGCACGAAGGCGCCGGAGACGAACATGACGCCGAGCACCACGGCCAGGCCGGACAGGACCAGTCGGACCTTCCGCGCCAGCAGGCTCTTCAGAGTCGCCCGGAACATCAGCCGGCCACCTCGGCGGGCGTGTCCAGCTTCTTCATCGTGTCCAGCACCGTGTCGGCCGTCGGCTCGATCAGCTCGGAGACGATCTGACCGTCGGCGAGGAACACCACCCGGTCGGCGTACGCGGCGGCGGTCGGGTCGTGGGTCACCATGACGATGGTCTGGCCGTGCTCACGCACCGAGTTGCGCAGGAAGTTGAGCACCTCCGCGCCGGCCCGCGAGTCGAGGTTGCCGGTCGGCTCGTCCGCGAAGATCACCTCGGGACGGGCCACCAGCGCTCGGGCGCACGCCACCCGCTGCTGCTGACCGCCGGAGAGCTGCGCCGGCCGGTGGTCCAGCCGGTCCCGCAGGCCGACCGTGTCGATCACCACGTCGTACCAGGCCGGATCGGGCTTGCGGCCGGCGATCGACAGCGGCAGCAGGATGTTCTCCTTGGCGGTCAGCGTCGGCAGCAGGTTGAACTGCTGGAAGATGAAGCCGATCTTGTCCCGGCGCAGCTTCGTCAGGCCCGCGTCACCGAGACCGGTGACCGTCGTGTCGCCGACGTGCACCGTCCCCCGGGTGACCGTGTCCAGCCCCGCCAGGCAGTGCATCAGCGTCGACTTGCCGGACCCGGACGGGCCCATGATGGCCGTGAACCGGCCACGCTCGAACTCGGCGCTGACCCCCCGTAGCGCGACGACCTGGGCCTCGCCGCTGCCGTACACCTTCCACACATCGCTCGCCCGGGCTGCGGCCGGTGCCGACTGGCCTGTCGTAGCGGTCACGTCTCGTACCTCTCCGTCGGTCTCGAATCGCGCCGCCCCCGCTGGTCCGGCACGAGTCCATCTTCTGTGCTGCCCGACGCGGATCCGTCCGACTCCGGGCGGAGACGAGGCGGATTTCCGGGTGCGGGTACCCCCTAAGCGCCGTCAGGGTTGCCCCCGACGCCGCGCCGCTCGGCCACCCCCTCGCGGCCAGGCGAGATCATCGTGAACGGTGCCGCCGGGTGAGGGTCAACCCTTTTCCGCCACCGGCGGTCACTGTAGGTGACCAATGCAACGCGGGCGTTACGCGCCGGGCCGGACCAGACCCGACTCGTAGGCCAGCACCACCGCCTGCACCCGGTCGCGCAGCCCGAGCTTGGTCAACACGTGCCCGACGTGGGTCTTGACGGTGGTCTCGCTCACCGACAGCGCCCGGGCGATCTCGGCGTTGGACAGCCCCCGGGCGACCTGCACCAGCACCTCCCGCTCCCGCTCGGTCAGCGTGCTGAGGCCCTTCGGGGGCGTCGCCGCCGGGTCGGGCAGGGCCTCGGCGAAGCGGTCCAGCAGCCGCCGCAGGATGCGCGGGGCCACCACCGCGTCGCCGGCGGCCACCGTACGGATCGCGGTGACCAGGTCCTCGGCTGGTACGTCCTTGGCCAGGAAGCCGCTCGCGCCGGCCCGCAGCGAGCCCACCACGTACTCGTCGAGGTCGAAGGTGGTCAGGATCAGCACCCGGACCGGCAGCCGCGCGTCGACGATGGCCCGGGTCGCGGTGACCCCGTCCATCCGGGGCATCCGGATGTCCATCAGCACCACGTCGGGAAGCAGCCGCCGGGACAGGTCCACCGCCTCCGCACCGTCGCCGGCCTCGGCCACGATGTCCAGGTCGGTCTCCGCGCCGAGCACCATCCGGAAGCCGGTACGCAGCAGCGGCTGGTCGTCGGCGAGCAGGATCCGGATCGGTCGGCGCGACGGCGTCGCTTCGGTCATCTCGTCCTCCACGTTCGCCGTCACCTGGACGTCCCCGCGTCCAGCAGGGTCTCCACCGGGATCCTCGCGTGCACCCGGTAACCACCGCCGGGCCGCGCGCCGGTGCGCAGGACACCACCGTAGAGGGCGACCCGCTCCCGCATCCCGACCAGTCCGTGCCCGACCCGGTCGGTGTCCGGCGTCGGGCCCCGACCGGTGTCGGTGACCTCGACCTCCACCGCGTCGTCGGCGAAGCTCACCCGGACCTGCGCGGTGGCCGTTCCGGCGTGCTTGAGCGCGTTCGTCAGCGCCTCCTGCACGATCCGGTACACGGTCAGCGCCTCGCCCTCCGCCAACGCGGCGGGCGCGCCCCGCACCGTCAGCGTCACCGGCAGACCCGCCTCGCGGACCTGCTCGGCCAGCGCCTCGATGCCGGCGATCCCCGGCTGCGGGGCCAACTCGGCCGCCGGCTCCGCCTCGGTACGCAGCACGTCGAGGAGCCGGCGCAGCTCCCGCAGGGTGGCCCGGCTGGTCTCCTCGATGGTGCCGATCGCCTCCTCGGCGGCGTCCGGGTCACGCCGCAGCACCCGCCGTACCCCGGTGGCCAGCACGCCCATCACGCTCACGTGGTGGGCCACCACGTCGTGCAGCTCCCGGGCGATGCGCCGCCGCTCGTCGGCGACCGCCTGCTCGGCCAGGGCGCGCTGGGTGGCCTCGGCGATCCGGGCCCGCTCCCGCAGCGCCTGGGTGCTGGCCCGCCGGGCGTGCACCGTGCGGCCCACCGAGAACGACACGATGCCGATCAGGAGGTTGTTCGCCACCAGGTAGGCGGAGTTGACCTGCGGCATGGCCTCGAAGGGCGTCAGCGTGGCCACCAGCGCCACCGGCAGCCAGAGCACCACCGCCGCGACCACCGCCGGGCGCACCGGCCGGTACGCGGCCATCGTGTAGGTGAGCACCACGAAGGTGAAGCTCTGCGTCGCCGGGGAGATCTCCAGCGTGAGTGGCAGGGCCAGGGTCGCCAGCGAGGCCAGCACCGCCGGCCACGGTGCCGTCCGGCGCACCAGCACCGGCGCAGCGCAGACCAGGCTCCAGCCCAGCGCGGCGAAGAGCGGCCGGGGCCAGAAGTCCCGGGGCGTCAGCAGGGTGAGCACGACCTCCGCGACCGCCAGCCCGACCACCAGCAGCCCGTCGGCGGCCAGCGGGTGCCGCCGCAACCAGTCCCTCGGATCCGTACCCACGCTCCGACGCTATCCGCCCGTTCGGGCGAAAGATCGTCTCCTGCGGTGACCTGGTCTCCTCCCTGGGGAGGAGAGGTCCCTACTCGTCGGCGCCCGGAGTTGCCGGACGGGACCGGGCGTCGCGCAGCGGGTCCGCCGCCGCCACCTGCTCGGGAAAGGGCGGCGGGGTGCCGCCGAAGGTGGGGCACAGGGCCTGGTGGCTGCACCAGTCGCAGAGCCGGCTCGGCCGGGGACGGAAGTCCTGGTTGGCGGTGGCCTGCTCGATCGCCCGCCACAACGCCACCACGGTGCGCTCGAAGCGCACCAGCTCCTCGGCGTCGGGCGCGTAGTCGCACACCTCGGCGTCCTTGAGATAGAGCAGCCGCAGCACCTTGGGCACCACGCCCCGGGTCCGCCAGAGCACCAGCGCATAGAACTTGAGCTGGAACAGGGCGCGGGCCTCGAACGCCTCCCGCGGTGCGCCGCCGGTCTTGTAGTCGACCACCCGCAGCGCGCCGTCCGGCGCCACGTCGAGCCGGTCCAGGTAGCCCCGGATCAACAGCTCGTCGTCGACCACCGCCGAGATCAGACTCTCCCGCTCGGCCGGCTCCAGGCGGCGCGGGTCCTCCACCGTGAAGTAGCCCTCCAGCAGCGCCGCCGCCGAGGTCAGGAACTGCGTCACGGCGGCCGGTTCGTCACCCTCGAAGATCCCGGACAACTCCGGCTGCTCGGTGACCAACCGGTCCCACTGCGGCGCCACCAGGTCACCGGCCGCCTCCGGGGTACGCCCGGCGGACGGCAGGTCGAACAGGCGCTCCAGCACCGCGTGCACCAGCGTGCCCCGGGCCTGCTCCACGGTGGTCCGCTCGGGCAGGCGGTCGATGCTGCGGAAGCGGTAGAGCAGCGGGCAGGTCTTGAAGTCGGCCGCCCGCGACGGCGAGAGTGAGGCGCGCACCGCCGCCGGCAGTTGCGTCGGAGTCGGGGCCTGTCGAGTGATCACCGGATCCGCCGTCATGCCCGGAAGGTTAGGGCACGAGTGTGACAGGACCACCGGCACCGCACCGGGAGGTGATCTCCCGCCGCGTAGCATCGGGCCGGTGGAACAAGGGAGTCGACCGCGCGCCGGCCGGCGTACCGGCATGCGGGTGGGCCGGGTCTTCGGGGTGCCGCTGTACCTGAACGCCTCGATCCTGCTGCTCGCCGTGCTGATCATCGTGCTCTACGGGGAGCTGGCCGGCCAGCGCCTGCAACTCTCCCCACTCGGCGGTTACCTGGTCGGCGCCGGGTTCGTCGTGTCGCTGCTCGGCTCGGTGCTCCTGCACGAACTCGGGCACGCCCTCACCGCCCGACGCTTCGGCATCGGGGTGCGCGGGATCACCCTGGAACTGCTCGGCGGGTACACCGAGATGGACCGCGACGCCCCGTCCCCCCGGGTCGACCTGTACGTGTCCCTGGCCGGTCCGGCGGTCTCCGCGGTGCTCGGTGCGATCGCGGTCGCCGCCACGCTGGCCCTGCCCGACCGCACCGTGGCCGACCAACTGGCGTTCCAACTGGCGGCGAGCAACATCATCGTCGCGGTCTTCAACATCCTGCCCGGCCTGCCGCTGGACGGCGGGCGGGCACTGCGGGCGGTGATCTGGGCGGTCACCCGCAACCGGCACGCCGCCACCGAGATCGCCGGCTGGGCCGGGCGGATCCTCGCCGTCGGCACCGCCCTGCTGGTGGCGGTGCTATACGCGGTGGACGTGCTGAGCCTGCTCGCCCTGCCGCTGACGGCACTGGTCGCGCTCACCCTCTGGCACGGCGCCGGGCAGTCGATCCGGATGTCCCGGATCGGCCGACGGCTGCCCCTGGTCGACCTGGCCCGGCTGGCCCGACCGACCTTCGGCGTACCCACCGGCACCCCGCTCGCCGAGGCACAGCGTCGCGCCGCCGAGGCGGCGGCGCAGCGGTCCGCGACGGTGCAGCCGCACGCGACCGGGGTGACCTCGCCGGACATCGCAGCGTCGACCGCCGTCGGTCCCGACGAACGCCCGCGAGGGTCGAGTGCGGCGCTGCTGGTCACCGACTCGGCGGGCCGGCCGGTGGCGGTGGTGGACCCGGCCGCCGAGGCGGCCGTGCCGGAGGCCCGCCGCCCCTGGATCGCCGTCGACGCGGTGGCGCGTTCCCTCGCCGACCTGCCCACCCTGCCGGTCGAGACCGACGGGGAACGGGTGCTGGAGGGGGTGCAGGCCCACCCGGCCGCGCAGTACCTCGTGACGGCAGGCGAAGATGTCGTCGGCATTCTGCACATCGCGGATCTGGCGCGACTGCTCGAACCTCACCGGAAGATGAACACGTGACCGTGACCCACTCCGCCGGCCCGGCCACCCCGGGCACCGAACTGCCCGCCGAGAGGGCGGAGCCGCCCGCCGTGCACCGTGGGCCGTTCCGCCCCGGTGACCGGGTGCAGTTGACCGACCCGAAGGGCCGGATGCACACCGTCACCCTGGAGCCGGGCAAGGAGTTCCACACCCACCGGGGCATCCTCGCGCACGACGCGCTGATCGGCCTGCCCGACGGCAGCGTGGTCAGCACCTCCGGCGGGGGCACCGCCTTCCTGGCGCTGCGGCCGCTGCTGTCGGACTACGTGCTGTCGATGCCGCGCGGCGCCCAGGTGATCTATCCCAAGGACTCGGCGCAGATCGTCGCCATGGGCGACATCTTCCCGGGCGCGAAGGTCCTGGAGGCGGGCGCCGGCTCCGGCGCGCTGAGCTGCTCGCTGCTGCGGGCCGTGGGCGCCTCCGGCGAGTTGCACTCGTACGAGGTGCGGGACGACTTCGCCCAGATCGCCCGGCGTAACGTCGAGGCGTTCTTCAACGGGCCGCACCCCGCCTGGCACCTGCACGTGGGCGAGGTGGCCGGGTGTCCGGAGACCGGCTTCGACCGGATCATCCTGGACATGCTGACCCCGTGGGAGAACCTCGACATGGTCGAGCGGGCGCTGCTGCCCGGCGGCGTGTTCATCGGCTACGTGGCCACCACCCCGCAGTTGTCCGAGCTGGTCGAGGCGCTGCGCGAGCGGGGCGGCTGGACCGAGCCGCGGGCCTGGGAGTCGCTGGTGCGGGACTGGCACGCCGAGGGGCTGGCGGTCCGGCCCGACCACCGGATGATCGCCCACACCGCCTTCCTAGTCTCCGCGCGTAAGCTCGCCCCCGGAGTCACCGCCCCGCCCCGCCGACGCAAGCCCAGCAAGGGCAGCGAGGCGTACGCGCAACGGCGCCAGGCGCTGCGCGCGGCGGAGGAGGCGGCCCGACAGGCACCGACCGACGGTGCCGAACCCGACACGACGCAGGAGACGGACAGGCCGTGACGGCGGATTGGGGCGGCGCGGAGTGAACGGGCTGATCCTCGACGCGGGTCGACGTGGGCCGGTGCCGCCGGTCCGGGCCGGCGGGGTGGGGTGACGGCATGAGCCGTCCCGGTTTCGGCGGTGGCGACCTGCCGGCGGTCTTTCCGGACTGGTCCCCCTACACCGACCTCGAATCGGCGGCCCGCGCCTACCTGCGGGACCCCGACGTGGCCCTGGAGGCGCTCGGCGGCGTGCTGCGCGGCGCCTCGGTGCTCGGCTTCACGCTGGAACGCTTCGTCAACGAGGTCAACGGGGTGTGGCAGGAGGTCGTCGTCTGCGACGGCAGCCGGCTGGTGCTCTGGCACGGCGAGGACGTGCCACCGGGGGAGGGCCCGCCCGGTTCGATGACCTCGTCCCTGCGGGTGGTGCCGGTCTCCTCGGTCACCGAGGTGGGTTGCCGACGTCGGCTGTTCCGCCACGACAACGGTGAGATCCGCGTCGACAGCATCGACGTCTACCTGCTGCTGACCTCGCTGGACGAGTCACCGCCCAGCGAGGAGGCCGCCGGTGGGCCCCGGCACGACGCGCTGCGGTTCGGCAAGACGCTCGACGACGGCGGTGCCGGGCAGATCGCCCGGCTGGAGGAGTTCGCCCGGCTGGTCGCCTCGGTGGTCGGCCGGCCACTGCTGTAGCGGCCGGTCGACCGGCCGTCGCCGTGCCGGGCCGGTCAGTCCTCGGCGTCCGGGCCGGCCACCTCGACGCCGTCGCTGCCGCGTACGACGTGGATGCACTCGCCCGGGCACTCCTTCGCCGAGTCGATCACCTCGAGGCGCAGGTGCTCCGGCACGTCCACCCGGGCGCCCGGGGCCTGTTGGAGCTCGCCGTCGGGGCCCTTGACATAGGCCAGGCCGTCGACGTCGAACTCGAAGACGTCCGGCGCGTACTGCACGCACAACCCGTCACCCGTGCACAGGTCCTGATCCACCCAGACCTGCAGTTGGTCGGTCGCGACCTCGACCACCGGTGCACCCCCCATGTTCTCCCGTCCCACCCCACGACGGTACCCGAATGCCCGTACCCGCCCAGCTACCCACCCTTGGCGATCAAGCTTCGGTGACGGGCGCGTTGCGGAGGACCGAATCGGGCTCATAGCGGCTAGTGTTAGGGCAGAACGTTCGAGCCCCCCGGGGAGGTGGGACGTGGCACGCAGCGACGACGCGGACTCGCGCGCCGCACGGTGGGAGAAGGAGGCCCACGATCTCTCCACGCAGGTCGCGTTCCTGCAAGAGGAACTCGCTCTCGTGCGGCGCAAGTTGACCGAAAGCCCCCGACACGTCCGGCAGCTCGAAGAGCGGCTGGCGGCCACCCAGGCGCAGTTGGCGCGGCTGACCGAGAACAACGAACGGCTCGTGGGCACCTTGAAAGAGGCCCGCGCGCAGATCGTGACGCTCAAAGAGGAGATCGACCGTCTCGCCCAGCCCCCCAGTGGCTACGGCGTCTTCCTGGCCCGGCACGAGGACGGCACGGTCGACGTCTTCACCGGCGGGCGCAAACTGCGCGTGGCCGTCTCACCCTCGCTGGACGTGGGTGAGCTGCGACGCGGCCAGGAGGTCCTGCTCAACGACGCACTCAACATCGTCGACGCGTTCGGGTTCGAGCGGGTCGGCGAGGTGGTCATGCTCAAGGAGGTGCTGGCGGGCCCCGACGGTGTCCCGGGTGACCGGGCGCTGGTGGTCTCGCACTCCGACGAGGAGCGGATCGTGCACCTGGCCGAGACTCTGATCGGCAGTGCGATCCGGGCCGGCGACTCGCTCATGATCGAACCCCGCTCGGCGTACGCGTACGAGCGGATTCCCAAGAGCGAGGTCGAGGAACTGGTCCTGGAGGAGGTGCCGGACGTCGACTACGCCGACATCGGCGGCCTGCAGTCCCAGATCGAGCAGATCAGGGACGCGGTGGAACTCCCGTTCCTGCACGCCGACCTGTTCCGGGAGCACCAGCTCCGGCCGCCGAAGGGCATCCTGCTCTACGGTCCGCCCGGCTGCGGTAAGACGCTCATCGCCAAGGCGGTCGCCAACTCGTTGGCGAAGAAGATCGCCGAGCGGCGGGGTGAGGAGAAGCACACCAGCTTCTTCCTCAACATCAAGGGTCCCGAGCTGCTCAACAAGTACGTCGGCGAGACCGAGCGGCACATCCGGCTGATCTTCCAGCGGGCGCGGGAGAAGGCCGGCGAGGGCACTCCGGTGATCGTCTTCTTCGACGAGATGGACTCGATCTTCCGGACCCGGGGCTCCGGTGTCTCCTCCGACGTGGAGAACACCATCGTCCCGCAGCTCCTCAGCGAGATCGACGGTGTCGAGGGCCTGGAGAACGTCATCGTCATCGGTGCCTCCAACCGGGAGGACATGATCGACCCGGCGATCCTGCGGCCGGGTCGGCTCGACGTGAAGATCAAGATCGAGCGTCCGGACGCCGAGGCGGCCAAGGACATCTTCTCCAAGTACATCCTCTCCGGCCTGCCGCTCTCGGCGGACGACCTGGCCGAACACGGTCAGGACGCCCAGGCCACCGTCGCGGCGATGATCGACGCGGTGGTGCTGCGGATGTACTCGGAGACCGAGGAGAACCGCTTCCTCGAGGTCACCTACGCCAACGGCGACAAGGAGGTCCTGTACTTCAAGGACTTCAACTCGGGCGCGATGATCCAGAACATCGTGGACCGTGGCAAGAAGATGGCCATCAAGGAGTTCCTCACCTCCGGTCGCAAGGGACTCCGCCTGCAGCACCTGCTCGACGCGTGCGTCGACGAGTTCCGCGAGAACGAGGACCTGCCCAACACCACCAACCCCGACGACTGGGCCCGCATCTCCGGTAAGAAGGGCGAGCGGATCGTCTACATCCGCACGCTCGTCTCCGGCGGCAAGGGCGCCGAAGCCGGTCGCTCCATCGAGACCGCGAGCAACACCGGTCAGTACCTCTGACCGGTCGCGCCACCGGGGCCCGTGACGTGATGTCACGGGCCCCGTCGCGTACCTTCCCTTCGTCGAACCGGGTCGGACCTGGCAGATGCTGCACGCGACGCCCCGGCCGGATCCGTCTGGTGGCCACCGACTCCGGCGCGCGCTCCCGGGCCGGAGGACCGCTGCGTTCGCTGCCCGAGACACGCGAGCGGGCCACCATCGAGCCCATGATCGTCGAGCGGTCCGGGGGCGCAGCGGCGCGACCCGCGGCGTTCCGACCCCACCGGCACGCCCCCGCGTGCGCGAGCGGCGACTACGCTCGACGTGACGGGGGACCGGTCGGGCAAGCGAAGCGGGTAGGTCGATGAGCGTAAGACGGATCATGGGCACCGAGGTCGAGTACGGCATTTCCGTGCCCGGTCAGGCCGGTGCCAACCCGATGGTCACCTCCTCCCAGGTGGTGAACGCCTACGGCGCCCGCCCGGAACTCAACCGGGGCGGTCGGGCCCGGTGGGACTACGAGGAGGAGTCACCGCTGCGGGACGCCCGCGGCTTCACCTACTCCGGGGCCGCGTACGACCCGGCCGAGGCGCTCGCCGACGACGACCTCGGGCTGGCCAACGTGATCCTCACCAACGGGGCCCGGCTCTACGTCGACCACGCGCACCCCGAGTACTCCACTCCGGAGGTGACCAACCCTCGGGACCTGGTGCGCTGGGACAAGGCGGGGGAGCGGGTGATGGCCGAGGCGGCGCGCCGGGCGGCCACCATCCCGGGCAGCGCGCCGATCCACCTCTACAAGAACAACACCGACAACAAGGGCGCCAGCTACGGCGCGCACGAGAACTACCTGATGCGCCGGCAGACCGCCTTCGCCGACATCGTGGCGTACCTGACCCCGTTCTTCGTGACCCGGCAGATCGTCTGCGGCGCCGGTCGCGTCGGCATCGGGCAGGACGGCGGCCAGAGCGGCTTCCAGATCTCGCAGCGGGCCGACTTCTTCGAGGTCGAGGTCGGGTTGGAGACGACGCTCAAGCGGCCGATCATCAACACCCGGGACGAGCCGCACGCCGACGCCGACAAGTACCGCCGCCTGCACGTCATCATCGGCGACGCCAACCTGTCGGAGATCTCCACCTATCTCAAGGTGGGCACCGCCGCGCTGATCCTCACCATGATCGAGGAGAAGGCGCTCGGCCCCGACCTCGGCATCGCCGACCCGGTCGGTGAACTCCGCGCGGTCAGTCACGACCCGTCGCTGACCCACCGGATGCGGCTGCGCGACGGCCGCCGGTTGACCGCGTTGGACGTCCAGTGGGCGTACCTGGAGCGGGTGCGGGCCTTCGTGGAGGACCGGTACGGCAGCGACGTCGACGAGCAGACCACCGACGTGCTGGACCGGTGGGAGAACGTGCTGGACCGGCTCGGCCGCGACGTCATGCTCTGCGCCGACGAGCTGGACTGGGTGGCCAAGCTGCGGCTGTTGGAAGGCTACCGGGAGCGGGAGAAGCTCGGGTGGGGCTCGCACAAGCTCCAACTGGTCGACCTGCAGTACTCCGACGTCCGCCCGGAGAAGGGGCTCTACCACCGCCTGGTCTCCCGGGGGGCGATGAAGACGCTGCTGCCCGAGGCCGAGACGCAGGCCGCGATGACCGAGCCGCCGGAGGACACCCGCGCCTACTTCCGGGGCCGCTGCCTGGCGCAGTACCCCTCCGAGGTGGTCGCCGCCAGTTGGGACTCGGTGATCTTCGACGTCGGACGGGAGTCGCTGGTCCGGGTGCCGATGATGGAGCCGGAGCGGGGCACCCGGCAGCACGTGGGCGCGCTGTTCGACAAGTGCGCCAGCGCCAAGGACCTGCTGGAGACGCTGACCGGCGGCTGAGCCGTACCGGCCGTGCTCTCGTTCGGTGCTCGCGCGCCGGTCCGGTACCGGCGCGCGACGGGCGTTTCGTCGTTCCCGCGAGGTAAGTTCATCGCAGGCGATCGTGGAGGAGGCAACAGTGGCCACTCGTGACAGCGGCGGTCAGTCGCAGACGGGCAAGTCCCGTCAGGGTGAGGAGATCGAGGACGTCACCGTCGAGGCGAACCCGGAGGTCGCCGAGCGGCACGCCGAGATCACCGAGGACGTGGACGATCTGCTCGACGAGATCGACTCCGTCCTGGAGGAGAACGCCGAGGAGTTCGTGAGGGGGTACGTCCAGAAGGGCGGAGAATAGGATCTAGTGTCCGGTTCTCCGGCCCTGCGGCAACCGCTGCGCGGTCTGTGGTGAACCCGATCCGGAACTTGTGGACCACGATCATCGCACCGGGTGGGTGCGCGGGATAATCTGCTTCAACTGCACCGGTGGTCTTGGCCAGTTCCGGGACAGTCCTACGAGGCTGGCCAGGGCCATCACGTACCTGAGAGGAACCACGTGGCAGCGGGTTTTGATCCATCCGGGCGTCTACCAGATGTGTTCACCAACGCGGGGACGTCCTCCTTCACCACGTTCCTGAGCAAGGTGGCCCCCGAGTTGCTGCCCGGCCGTCGGCCGCTGCCGCCGGGCATGGCCGCCGACCTGGCCCCGCACGCCACCACGATCGTCGCCATCGTCGCCGACGGCGGTGTGGTGATGGCCGGCGACCGGCGGGCCACCATGGGCAACCTGATCGCGCAGCGCGACATCGAGAAGGTCCACCCCGCCGACGCGTACTCGCTGGTGGGGATCGCCGGGACCGCCGGGATCGGCATCGAGCTGATGCGGCTGTTCCAGGTGGAGCTGGAGCACTACGAGAAGATCGAGGGCGCCATGCTCTCGCTCGACGGCAAGGCCAACCGGCTCGCCGCGATGATCCGGGGCAACCTCGGGGCGGCGATGCAGGGGCTGGCGGTGATCCCGCTGTTCGCCGGGTTCGACCTGGCGGCGAAGGACCCGGCGCGGGCCGGGCGGATCTTCAGCTTCGACGTGACCGGCGGCCCCTACGAGGAGACCGGCTACGACGCGATCGGCTCGGGCTCGCTGTTCGCCCGGTCCGCGTTGAAGAAGCGGTTCCGGCCCGGACTCCCCGTCGACGACGCGGTCCGGCTGGCGGTGGAGGCGCTCTACGACGCGGCCGACGACGACACCGCGACCGGTGGCCCCGACCTGACCCGGCGGATCTTCCCGGTGGTGATGACCGCGACGGCGGAGGGGACGTACCGGCTGACCGACGCGGAGACGGCGGCGCTCGGTGAGAGCGTGGTCGCCGGTCGGATGGAGAATCCGGGCGGCTGAGCCCGTCCCCACCCCACCTGAACGCAGTTCCCCCAGCACAGCGCCCGAAGGAGAGCCGCCGCCGTGGCCATGCAGTTCTACGCCTCGCCCGAACAGATCATGCGCGACCGTTCCGAGCTGGCCCGCAAGGGCATCGCCCGGGGACGCAGCGCGGTGGTCCTGAGCTACGCCGGTGGGGTTCTCTTCGTCGCGGAGAACCTCTCCAGCACCCTGCACAAGGTCGGCGAGATCTACGACCGGATCGGCTTCGCGGCCGTCGGTCGCTACAACGAGTTCGAGAACCTGCGCCGGGCCGGGGTGCGGATGGCCGACCTCAACGGGTTGAGCTACGACCGGCGTGACGTCACCGGCCTGGCACTGGCCAACACGTTCGCGCAGATCCTCGGCACGATCTTCACCGAGCAGTCCAAGCCGTTCGAGGTGGAGATCTGCGTCGCCGAGGTGGGTGCCACGCCGGCGGACGACTCGCTCTACCGCCTGACCTATGACGGTTCGGTGACCGACGAGCCGGGCCGGATGGCGATGGGCGGGCAGTCCGACGCCATCTCCGGGGTGCTCAAGTCGAACCACCGGCCGGACATGTCGCTCGGCGAGGCGGTGAAGGTGGCGGTGCAGGCGCTGGGCAGCGTCGGTGGCGAGGGCGGTGCCGCCCGGACGATCGCCGCCGACCAACTGGAGGTGGCGGTCCTGGACCGCAACCGGGTGGGGCGTACCTTCCGACGGATCACCGGTGCGGCGCTGACCGGGCTGCTCGACGGCGGCGCGGAGGGCGAGGCGGCGGCGGAGGGTGACCGGGCGGAGACCCCGACCACCCCGACCGAGGAGGCGCACAAGCCGACCACGTCGGCCGGCTCGGCGGACCTGGAGGACAAGCCGGGCGACAAGCCGGACGCCTGACGCCGTACCCGATTCTGGAGTTCCCCGGCGCCCGACAGTTCCGACTGTCGGGCGCCGTGCCGTTCCCGGAGCACCCGATCGTGACCTTCGTCGGGCGGTGGCTCAGCGACGCGCGAGCAGCGGCCGCACCAGCGCCCACCAGGCGGCGGCGAGGGCGTTGAAGACACCCGTTCCCGGGGGAGCGGCCACGTTCGAGGGGGCCACCCGGGCGGTCATCAGGTCGGCGATCACCCCGTCGCCGACGGTGCGCTCCGACTGCAACCGGCGGCGACGGGCGCGTACCCAGTCGCGGTGCCGCCAGAGCCAGCCCCAGCCGCGCGTCTTCTGCCGGGACCAGCCGCCGGCGAGCGCGGCGGCCAGCATGGCGACCTCGGTGAGCAGCAGCATCGGCGCCAGCAGCGCCAGGGTACGGCCCTGGTAGGCGGTGAGCAGGGTCAGCAGCCGGTTGCGTTCGACCAGGTAGAGCTTGAGATCGTTGCGGGAGAACTCGTAGTGGTGCCGCACCACGGCGTCCGGCACGTACTCCAACCGCTGGCCGCGTTGCCACAGCCGCAGGCTGAGTTCGGTGTCCTCGTGGTAGGCGAAGTACTCGGTGGGGAAGCCACCCAGATCGGTCCAGCGGGACCGGCCGATCACGAAGCAGCAGCCGCTCAGCGACGGTACGACGGTCCGGCGGGCGTGTTCGCTCGCGGGTTCGCCGTTGCCGCCGGCCCAGGACAGGCCGGTGAAGTGCAGCGGGTTGCCGGAGGTGTTGATCAGGTCGGGATCGTGGGCGAGCCGGATGGAGGCCATCGCGGCGCCCACGCCCGGTTCGGCGGCCACCGCGACCACCTTCGCGAGCGCGTCGGGGGCGACGACCGCGTCGGAGTTGACGAAGGCGAGCCAGTCGCCGGTGGCCTCGGCCGCGCCGACGTTGCACCCGCCGGAGTAACCGGTGTTCTCGTCCGGCCGGATCACCTGGACCCCCGGCAGGCCCTTGACCACGTCGATGCCGTCACCGGTGCAGCCGTTGTCCACCACGACCAGGTCGAGGTCGACGCCGGTGCTGGCCAGGACGGCCTCGGCGGCGTCGACCAGCCAGGGCTCGGGGCCGTAGGCGAGCATCACCGCGGTCACGCGGGGTGGGCTCATCGGATGCCTCCGGGGGTGCTCGCGGACACCGGGACCGCGACGGGCGGGGTGGGGGTGGTGCCCCGACGCAGCCGGGTGAGCATCACCGCGACGACCACCAGGGAACCCACCGTGTAGCCGAGTTCGACGCGCAGCGCGACACTCAGCGGGGCGAGGGTGGCGACGACCAGCGCGGCGACCCCGACGATCCACGCGACGGCCTGCGCCTGGTGCTGGTCGCGGGCGAGCAGCGCCTGCCCGAGGACCATCGCCCACAGGTAGGCCAGAGTGGCCAGGCCGAGCCAGGCGAAGTCGCCGTGACCGAGGACGTCCGGGGCGTCGAAGAGGACCTGGACCAGCCACGGGCCGAGCAGCGCGGCCAGCACGCCGCCGAGCACGCCGAGCGCGGTGACGACGGCCAGGGCCCGGCGCAGCAGGGTGCCGAAGGCCGCCTGGTCGCCGGTGGCGGCGGCGGTGGACAGGCCGGGCAGCAGCGCGGCCTGCATCGAGCCGAACACGAACAACGGGATGCGGACCAGCACCAGCGCGGAGAGCAGCGCGCCGGCGGTCGCCACGTCGGCCGGGGCGAGCAGCCGTACGTTGATCACGCCGACGTTGACCACGACCTGGGCGAGCAGGCTGGAGACGGTGAGCAGGGCCAGCCCGCGCAGCAGGGCCGGCCAGGGCAGGGCCGCGCCGCCACCGGCCGCCCGGATCACCGGTGGCACGGTCGACGCGACGCCGACCAGCGGGGCCACGACCAGCACCAGTGCGTACGCCATCGGCGAGTCGACCCCGGCCAGGCCGAGGAGGGCCACCAGCCCGATGCGCAGCCCGCCGTCGATCCCGAGTTGGCTGCCGTACCAGCCGAACTGCCGCAGCCCGGAGAGCACGCCCCGGGTGGTGTGTGCCACGGCCAGCGCGGCGAGAGCGCCGCACAGCGCCCACACCAGCCCGGTGTCACCGGCGAAGAGGCGGTCGGCGAGCACGTCGGCGGCCGCGACGCAGACCAGCACCAGCAGGCCCAGCGTGACGGCGGCGACGGCGGCGCCCCGCGCCAGCACCGGGCCGGGCGGCAACCCACGGGTCCGGCGGGCGGCGACCAGCCGGGCCATTTCCTGCTCGACCGGCAGGAACACGCCGAGGCCCACGGTGAACACGAAGGACCAGAGCACCGACAGCGACGAGTAGTCCCCGGCGGTGAGGTTGTGCCCGGCCACCGCCAGGTGCACGTACGCGGCCAGGCCCACGATGGCCAGACCCGCGCCGACCGGGACGGTGCCGGGCGGGACGAGACGGAGCAGGCGACCGATCACCGGCGGATGAGGGCCAGCGTGAGCACGGCCAGCGCCCGGCCGAGATAGATCATCGCCCGGGCGGGGGAGTGGCTCGGGGTGCCGGCCATCCGCCGCCGCATCGCCACGGGCACCTGGTGGATGCGGTAGCCCCGGCGGGCGGTGTGCACCAGCGTCTCGACGGTGTCGCCGAGGTACTCGGCGGGGTACCACTGGGCGAACATCGCGATCATCCGCCGGTTGGCCGCGCGGAACCCCGACGTGGTGTCGGTCAGCGTGGTGCCGGACAGCCTGGAGAGCACCATCGACAGCATCCCCATCGCCCAGCGTCGGGGCCCGCGCACGGCGTACTCGCCCTCACCGGCGAACCGGGCACCGATCACCAGGTCGTGCTCGTCGAGCAGGTCGACCAGCTTCGGCACGTACCGGGGGTCGTGCTGGCCGTCGGCGTCGATCTGCACCGCCACGTCGTAGTCGTGGTCGTACGCGTACCGGTAGCCGAGGCGCATGGCCCCGCCGACACCGAGGTTGTACGGCAGCCGGGCGACCCGGGCACCGGCGGCGGCGGCGACCGCCGAGGTGCGGTCGGTGGAGCCGTCGTCCACCACGAGGACGTCGACGCCGGGCAGCTCGCCACGGACCTCGCGGACCACGTCGGCGATCGACCCGGCCTCGTTGAGCGCCGGGATGACGACCAGGAGGCGCTTGCCGTTAACCATCGCGGGACACCAGCTCGTCCCGTGCCGCCCGGTCGGCCTCGATCTCGGCGCGGATCAGCGCGATCTCTTCGGCGAGCGTGCGGGTCTCCTCCTCCAGCGCACTGACCTCCCAGCTCAGGTGGATGCAGACGAGCAGGAGGAAGACGATGCCGAGGAAGAGCACGAGGCTGACGCCGGAGGCCACGCCGAGCAGGTCGGCGACGCCGTCGAGCAGCCGGGGGAACAGCGACAGGGGGATGACCACGAACAGCAGCCCGAGCCAGAGCATGCCGTACTTCTCGCGGAGCTGTCGACGGCGCAGCAACTCGACGATCGTGGCCAGCAGGACCAGACCGGTCAAGCCGGTGACCAGGGTGAGCCTCATGCGACCTTCCACGGGGAGGGTGGAGCGGCGAGGGCGAGCGCGTCGCCCAGTGTGGTGTGCCAGTCCGGGAGAGGTGACAACCCGGCGGCGGCCCATCGGTCGTGCCCTAGCACACTGTACGCCGGTCGGGCGGCGGGACGCGGGAAGCGGTCGCTGGTGGTCGGCCGGATCCGGTCCGGATCGAGCCCGTGCAGGGCGAACGCGGCCCGGGCCAGGCCGTACCAGGTGGTCTCGCCGGCGCAGGTGCCGTGGTAGACGCCGGGGGCCGCCTGACCGGCCAGGGCCGCCCCGGCCAGGGCCACCAACTGCCGCGCCAGCGCGTACGACCAGGTGGGCTGGCCCCGCTGGTCGTCCACGACGTCGAGGAACTCGCGCTGGGCCGCCAGGTCGAGCATGGTGCTGACGAAGTTGCGGCCGTGGGTGCCGTACAGCCAGGCGGTGCGGACCACGTGACCGGCGTCGGGCAGGAGCCGGGTCACGGCCCGCTCCCCGGCGAGCTTGCTCCGGCCGTACGCGTTGATCGGCGCGGTGGGCGTGTCCTCCTGGTACGGGGTGGCCGCGTCGCCCGGGAAGACGTAGTCGGTGGAGAGGTGGATCAGGCGGGCGCCGTGCGCGGCGCAGGCCGTGGCGAGGTGCGCCACCGCCACGCCGTTGACGAGGGTGGCCGCCGCCTCGTTCGACTCGGCGCCGTCCACGTCGGTCCACGCGGCGGTGTTGATCACCACGTCGTGACCGGCCACCGCGGCGTGCACGGCGGCGGCGTCGGTGATGTCGAGGTCGGCCCGGGTGGCCGGGGTCACCCTGTGCGCGGCGGTGAGGACCTCCACCAGGTCCCGGCCGAGCATCCCGCCGGCACCCGTGACCAGCGCCCTCACGCGGACTGCGCCCGGGTCAGCGGTTCCCACCAGGAGCGGTTGTCCCGGTACCACCGGACGGTGTCGGCGAGGCCGGCCTCCAGCGGGATGCTGGGGGCGTACCCCAGCTCTTGGTTGATCTTCGAGATGTCCAGCGAGTAGCGACGGTCGTGGCCCTTGCGGTCGGGCACCGCCACCACCCGGTCCCAGTCGGCGCCGCACGCGTCGAGCAGCAGCGCGGTCAGCTCCTTGTTGGTCAGCTCGGTGCCGCCGCCGATGTGGTAGATCTCGCCGGCGCGGCCCTGCTGCTGCACCAGCGCGATGCCCCGGCAGTGGTCGTGCACGTGCAGCCAGTCCCGCACGTTGCCGCCGTCGCCATAGAGCGGCACGGTCCGCCCGTCGAGCAGGTTCGTCACGAACAGCGGGATGACCTTCTCCGGGTACTGGTACGGCCCGTAGTTGTTGGAGCAGCGGGTCACCACCACGTCCAGACCGTGGGTACGGTGGTACGCCAGCGCGAGCAGGTCCGAGCCGGCCTTCGACGCCGAGTACGGCGAGTTGGGCGCCAGCGGCCAGTCCTCGGTCCACGAACCGTCCGCGATCGAGCCGTACACCTCGTCGGTGGAGACGTGCACGAACCGTCCGGTGCCGTGCCGCAGCGCGGCGTCGAGCAGCGTCTGGGTGCCCAGCACGTTGGTGGTGACGAACGGCGCGGCCCCGGCGATCGAGCGGTCGACGTGCGACTCGGCGGCGAAGTGCACGATCACGTCATGCCCCGGAACGACCTCGTCCACCACCTCGGCGTCGCGGATGTCGCCCCGCACGAACCGGAACCGTGGGGCGTCGCGGACCGGATCGAGATTGGCCGGGTTGCCGGAGTAGGTCAACGCGTCCAGCACGGTGACGCCCGCCGGCTGCACCGGGGAAACTCCCTGCGTGCTGCCGCCCGGCACGCCCAGCAGCAGCCGGACGTACTCCGAACCGATGAATCCGGCGCCGCCGGTGACCAGGATCCTCACGGATCCGAAAGTCTACGCGAAACAGCCGCAAACCAGCGGTTGCGCCGCGTGCCCTGTGCCGGTTCCTCCCGGTACGCTCCGCAGGTGCGTGGAATCCTGCTCGCCGGTGGCACCGGAAGCCGACTGTGGCCGATCACTCGGGCGGTGTCGAAGCAGCTCATGCCGGTCTTCGACAAGCCGATGATCTATTACCCGCTCTCCACCCTGGTGATGGCCGGGGTGCGGGAGATCCTGGTCATCACCACCCCGGAGGAGCAGGGCCAGTTCCAGCGCCTGCTCGGTGACGGCAGCCAGTTCGGGCTGCGCCTGGAGTACGTCGCCCAACCCCGCCCGGAGGGCATCGCCCAGGCGTTCGTGCTCGGCGCGGACTTCATCGCCGACGAGGCGGTCGCGCTGATCCTGGGCGACAACATCTTCCACGGCGTCGGCCTGGGCGGTCAGCTCGCCGCCGCGGGCGACCCCGTCGGCGGGCGGATCTTCGCCTATCCGGTGGCCAACCCGCAGGCGTACGGCGTCGTGCACTTCGACGACGACGGTCGGGTGCTGTCGATCGAGGAGAAGCCGGTCCGGCCCCGGTCCCGGTACGCGGTACCCGGCCTGTACTTCTACGACAACCGGGTGGTGGAGATCGCCCGTGGCCTGACCCCGAGCGCCCGGGGCGAGCTGGAGATCACCGCGGTGAACGAGGCGTACCGGCGGGCCGGGGAGCTGTCGGTGACCGTGCTGGACCGGGGCACCGCCTGGTTGGACACCGGCACCTTCACCTCGCTGATGCAGGCCGCCGAGTTCGTCCGGGTCATCGAGGAACGGCAGGGCATGAAGATCGGCTGTGTCGAGGAGGTGGCCTGGCGGGCCGGTCTGATCGACGATGCGCAGCTGCGGAGGCTGGCCGAGCCGTTGACCAGGAGCGGCTACGGCGACTACCTGCTCGACCTGCTCGCCCGCGAGCGCGGCGACCTGATCGACCGGACCGTGCCGGTGCAGGTGACCCCGTGAAGATCCGGCCACTGGGCATCGAGGGAGCCTGGGAGATCGTCCCGCAGCAGCACGGCGACGCGCGCGGGCTGTTCCTGGAGTGGTACCGCTTCGACCGGCTCGCCGAGGCGGTCGGGCACCCGCTGCGGCTGGCGCAGGGCAACCTCTCCGTGTCGGCCCGCGACGTGGTGCGCGGCATCCACTTCGCCGACGTGCCGCCCGGGCAGGCCAAGTACGTCACCTGCGTCCGGGGCGCGGTGCTCGACGTGGTGGTGGACCTGCGGATCGGCTCGCCGACCTTCGGCCGCTGGGAGGGCGTACGCCTGGACGACGTGGACCGACGCGCGGTCTATCTGGCCGAAGGACTCGGCCACGGCTTCTGCGCGTTGACCGACGACGCGACGCTCAGCTACGTCTGCTCGACCACCTACAACCCCACCGGCGAGCACGCGGTGCACCCGCTCGACGAGGAGCTGGGCATCGAGTGGCCGACCGGATCACCGCAGCTCTCCGCCCGTGACGCCGCCGCGCCGAGCCTCGCCGAGGTGCGGCGACGGGGGCTGCTGCCGGACTACGACACGTGCCGCGCGTACACGGCGGGCCTGGCCGGCGCGGGGCTTCCCGGGGCGTCCTGACCTGGCCTCATCGACGCGTACGGGCCGCGACAGTGACGAACTGGGCCCCGGTACGGCTAATGTCTCATCATGGAGCGGCGAATCTTCGGTCTGGAGACCGAGTACGGCGTCACCTGCACCTACCGTGGGCAGCGGCGGCTGTCCCCTGACGAGGTAGCCAGATACCTGTTCCGCCGAGTGGTGTCCTGGGGCCGGTCGAGCAACGTCTTCCTCCGCAACGGCGCACGCCTCTATCTCGACGTCGGCTCGCACCCCGAGTACGCCACCCCGGAGTGCGACTCGGTGGTCGACCTGGTCGCCCACGACCGGGCCGGTGAGCGGATCCTGGAAGGGCTGCTCATCGACGCGGAGAAGCGGCTGCACGACGAGGGCATCGCCGGTGAGATCTACCTGTTCAAGAACAACACCGACTCGGCCGGCAACTCCTACGGCTGCCACGAGAACTACCTGGTGTCCCGGCACGGGGAGTTCGGCCGGCTCGCCGACGTCCTGATCCCGTTCCTGGTCACCCGGCAGTTGATCTGCGGCGCCGGCAAGGTGCTGCAGACACCGCGCGGTGCCGTCTACTGCCTGTCCCAGCGGGCCGAGCACATCTGGGAGGGCGTCTCCTCGGCGACCACCCGCAGCCGCCCGATCATCAACACCCGGGACGAACCGCACGCCGACGCCGAGCGGTACCGCCGCCTGCACGTCATCGTCGGCGACTCCAACATGAACGAGGTCACCACGCTGCTCAAGGTCGGCACCGCCGACATCGTGCTGCGGATGATCGAGGCCGGGGTGGTGATGCGCGACCTCACCCTGGAGAACCCGATCCGGGCCATCCGCGAGGTGTCGCACGACATCACCGGTCGCCGCAAGGTGCGGCTGGCCTCCGGCAAGGAGATCAGCGCCCTGGAGATCCAGCAGGAGTACCTGTCCAAGGCCATCGAGTTCGTCGAGCGGCGCGGCGGCGACCAGACCGCCAAGCGGGTGGTCGAGCTGTGGGGCCGCGTCCTCAGCGCGGTGGAGTCCGGTGACCTGGAGCCGGTCTCCCGTGAGATCGACTGGGTCACCAAGCTCCGGCTGATCGAGCGCTACCAGCGCAAGCACGACCTGCCGCTGTCGCACCCCCGGGTGGCGCAGATGGACCTCGCCTACCACGACCTGCGGCGCGGGCGCGGGCTCTACGCCCTGCTGGAGCGGCGTGGCGACGTGGATCGGGTGGCCACCGACCCGGAGATCTTCGAGGCGAAGGAGACGCCGCCGCAGACCACCCGGGCCCGGCTGCGGGGCGAGTTCATCCGGCACGCCCAGGAGAAGCGGCGGGACTTCACCGTCGACTGGGTGCACCTCAAGCTCAACGACCAGGCGCAGCGCACCGTGCTGTGCAAGGACCCGTTCCGGGCGTACGACGAGCGGGTCGAGCGGTTGATCGCCAGCATGTGACCGGTCCCGCCCGGGCCTGTCCGCGCGTCGGACGGGCCCGGGTAGGCTGGTCGGGCCATGCTTCCTCCCGAACCCCCCACCCCCGGCACCGAGCGGCAGAGCTGGATCGAACGCCGCCGCGAGAAGGTGCGCGCCGAAGTCGAGCGCAACCGTCGAGGCGAGTACACCGTCCCCACCTGGGTGCTCGCGCTGGCGCTGGCCGCGATGATCGGCGGCTGGCTAGCCTTGATCATCTTCGCTTGAGGTGTACGCCTGAGGTGTAAGGAAGGGCCCCCTGTTAACGCCTGCGGTATAGCAGGGGACCCCTGCTAACACGCTCTGCGAATCCCGCTCACGCCGTTGTCCGCGTGGGATGCCAGCAGTCGCTGGCGCGATCCGTCTCGCCGCGCCTCCCGGCCCCGGGTGCCAGCACGATGCGCTGGCGGCATCGGGTGCCTCAGGAGGCGGTGGGTGGTGGGGGCGTCGTCGACGTGAGGCGGGCCGCGTACCGGCCGGCTGCCGCGGCGGCCAGGAAGTAGGCATGATCGGCGTCCAGGCCGCGTCCCATCGTCGACAGCGGCACCGGGCTGCGCCGCAGCGCCGCGTCCAGGCCCGCGTCGTCGACCCGTACCAGCGTGTGCCGGTCGGCCAGCGGCGCCAGCGCGGCGTCGACCTCGGCCGTGAGCGTCGGGTCCAGGCCGTCGGGCACCACCAGATCCGCACGGGCCAGCGCCACCCGCCCGTACGAGGTCAGGCTGTGGTGTGAGACGCCCCGGTGTCGGGGGCGGGGGTCGGCGTCGGAGATCCGGAGTGAGCCGATCGGCCGCCCGCCCAGCGCGGCGATCGCGTTGACCGCCTCGCCCACGGCGACCCCGGAGAAACCCCAGCGGGTGCCGGTGCCCAGGTTGCCCGGGCCCTGCGCCACCACGGCGACGTCGGCGTGCAGGACGTACCGGGCCGCGAGCAGCCCGCTGTGCAGGGTCGACGCCTCCAGGTCGCCGCCGAATGCCTGCCCGACGCTGATCGTGCCGACCAACTCGTCGCGCAGCCCGGCCAGCGTCCGGGAGAACCAGGCGGGCAGCGCCCCACCGTCGGTGAGCAGGTACGCCACCCGCGCGTGCGGCGCGTCGGCCCGGATGCCGGCCAGGATCGCCGGCAACGCCGAGTGCAGGTCGGCGGTCACCACCGGCAGGCCGCCCAGATCCTCGGCGGCGGCCAGCACCTCGCGGTACGGCGACGCCTCCTCGTCGACTCCGAGCAGGATCGGCTGCAACGGGGTGTAGCGCGCCTTGACCAGGTGGCCCGCGTCGCGGGAGTCGAGAGCCTGCGGCGGGTCCGGCGGCAGCCGGTCGGGCACCGCCACCACCAGGGCGTACCCACCGGTGCCCAGCCCCATCAGCAGTGCTCCGGCGTTGAGCAGCACCCGGTCACCGGGCTCGGGCTCACCCACCAGCTCCGGGTACGCCAGCGCGCGCATCGATGTGCCGTCGGTCAGCTCGACGTCGAGTTCCACGGCTCCGGTCCACCGTCGCCGCAGTGCCGCCACCACGCCCGCCCGCCATCGCACCATCCCCGAACGCTAACCTCCGTCCCGTCGCCCGCTGACGTCCGGGTACGGATGTTAGGAAGGGACCCTTCCTATGCACGAGGCGTTAGTAGGGGACCCTTCCTTACATCCGGAAGCATCCGGGGGCGGCGCGGGTGCGTGGCGGAAGCGGCGCGGCTGCTAGCGTCTACGCCGTGTCGCGAAGTCGCACCGAACGCCTGGTCAACCTGGTGATCTGCCTGCTGTCCACGCGGCGGTTCCTGACCGCTGCGCAGATCGCCGCGACCGTGCCCGGCTACGAGCACCACCCCGACGACGCCCGGGAACACGAGGCGTTCCAGCGCAAGTTCGAGCGTGACAAGGCCGAACTGCGGGAGCTGGGCGTACCGCTGGAGACCGGGACGGCGAGCGCCTTCGATACCGAGCCGGGTTACCGGATCGCCCAGCGCGAGTACGCCCTTCCCGACATTCCCCTGAAACCGGACGAGGCCGCCGCGGTCGGCATCGCCGCCCGGCTGTGGCAGCACGCCGGTCTGGCCGCCGCCGCCTCCTCCGGGTTGGCGAAGCTGCGTGCCGCCGGGGTGGACGTGGACCCGCAGGCCACCCTCGGCCTGGAACCCATGGTGACGGTTGACCCGGCGTTCGCCCCGCTGACCGCCGCCGCGCGGGACCGGCGCGAGGTCCGCTTCGACTACCGGGTACCGGACCAGGACGCACCCACCCGCCGCCGGCTGCAACCGTGGGGGGTGGTCTGCTGGCGTGGCCGGTGGTACGTGGTCGGCCACGACCTGGACCGCGACGCCACCCGCTGCTTCCGGCTGTCCCGAGTCGCCGGTGCGGTCCGGGCCACCGGCTCCTCGGGCGCCTACCAGCCACCGGCCGACGTCGACCTGATCAGCCACGTGGCCCGCTGGTTCGGCCCGACCGAACGGCCCGGTCGGGCCACCGTGCTGGTGGCTTCGGGGCGGGCCGCCGGGCTGCGCCGCTGGGCGGTGGAGGTGACCGCCGGGCCGGAGGGCGACCGGCTGGTCCTGCCCTACGCCGACGCCGAGTCCCTGGCCGGGCACCTGGTCGGCTACGGGCCCGACGTGCGCGTGCTCGACCCGCCGGAGGTACGCGAGGCGGTCATCCAGCGCCTCAAGGAGATCGCCGTCCGGCACGACGACATGGCGGTCTCGCGGTGAGCGCGAGGAGTGAGCTTGCGAGCCCCGCAGTCGTGAGCGGAGGGTCGGTTCGGTGAGCGCGAGGAGTGAGCTTGCGAGCCCCGCAGTCGCGAACGGAAGGCCAGCTCAGTGAGTGCGAAGACCTCTTCCCGTACTTCCGCCGACCGGCTGGCCCGGCTGCTCAACCTGGTGCCGTACCTGCTCGCCCGGCCCGGCATCGAGATCGCCGAGGCGGCCGGCGACCTGGGCGTCACCGAGCGCCAGCTCCGCGAGGACCTGGAGCTGCTGTGGGTCTGCGGGCTGCCCGGGTACGGCCCGGGTGACCTGATCGACATGGCCTTCGACGGCGACCGGGTGACGATCACCTACGACGCCGGGATCGACCGGCCGCTGCGGCTCACGCCCGACGAGGCGCTGGCCTTGGTGGTGGCGCTGCGGATGCTGGCCGAGACGCCGGGCGTGGCCAACCGGGACGCGGTCGAACGGGCCCTCGCCAAGATCGAGGACGCCGCCGGTGACCAGGTGGCGGCCCCGGTGGAGGTGCGGCTGCCCGGCGACACCGGCCGGGTGGAGCAGCTCCGTGCCGCCGTGGAGGGCGGCCGCGCGCTGCGCATCACGTACTACACGGCGGCGCGGGACGAGACCACCGAACGCGTCATCGACCCGCTACGGGTGCTAATGGTCAGCGGTCGGACATACGTCGAGGCGTGGTGCCGCCGGGCCGAGGCGGTCCGGTTGTTCCGGGCCGACCGGATCGACGCGGTCACCGAGCTGGCCGAGCCGGCCGTGGTGCCGCCGCAGGCCCGCCCGCAGGACCTCAGCGAGGGCGTGTTCCGGCCCTCGTCGGAGCTGCCGCTGATCACGCTGCGGATCGGCCGGGGGGAGCGGTGGATCACCGAGTACTACCCCTGTGAGCGGATCGAGTCCGACGGCGAACGCTGGGTGGTCTCGCTGCGCGTCACCGACCTGGGCTGGGCCCGCCGGTTCGTGCTCGGCCTCGGGCCGGACGTCACCGTCGTGGCTCCGGCCGAGCTGGCCGAGCAGGTGCGGGACGCGGCCGTGGCGGCCCTGGAGGCGTACGCGACGCCGGTGTCACCGGGTGCGGACCCGGCGGCGCAGGCGGTCAGGCAGTAGGCTGACGCCCGTGCTGAAGTGGATCGTGCTCGCGCTGGTGCTGGTGCCGTTGGTCGTCCTCGCGCTGGCGGTTCGTCCGGTGCTGGCCCGGTTGCCGCATCTGCGCCGGGCAGTCGGGCGGTTGCAGCGGCGGGCCGACGAGGCCGTCGCGCTGAGCGCCGCCGCGGAGAGCCTCCAGCAGCGTGCCGAGAGCCTGCAGAGCCGGTTGGAGACGACCGAGCAGCGGCTGACCCTGATCCGCGCCCGCCGGGGCGACTGAGCGTCGACCTGCCCCGATCCGGCCCCGCATGATCGATTCGGTGGTTGACGGGATGCTCGTACGTGGTCGAGACTTCACCCACCGGGACGCCCCTTCGCCCGGCGGGTGGCAACAGCCGATGACGCACGTACGATGGGCTGCGGTACACCCTCATCGACACAGAGCGACTGGAGTTTCCCATGGGTGCCCTCAGGCCCTGGCACATCGCCGTACTCGTGGTCGTGATGATCCTGCTCTTCGGTGCGAAGCGGCTTCCCGACGCGGCGCGCTCCCTGGGCCGCTCGCTGCGGATCATCAAGGCTGAGACCAAGAGCCTCGCCGACGACGACCGCGACCTCGCCGGCAAGGCCGACGCGCAGGCCGGCTACCAGCCGTACCCGCCGCAGCAGCCCCAGCATGCCCCCCAGCAGCCGCCGTACCAGGGCACTGTGCAACCGCCGTACCAGGGTTCCGTGCAGCAGCCGGTCGCCGACCCGGTGCAGCGCGTCCGCGAGAACTGATTCCGGAGGCCGATCACCGTGGCCTTCGGACTCCGCAAACGCGGGCCGAGCAACTTCGAGCGGGCCTCCGACGGCTCGATGACCCTGGTCGAGCACTTCCGTGAGCTGCGCACCCGGCTGTTCAAGGCGTCGCTGGCCATCCTGGTCGGCTTCGGCATCGGTATCTGGCTGGCTGGTCCGGTCCGTCATTTGTTGTCGCAGCCGTACTGCCAGCTTCCCGGTAGTACGACGCCCGACGGTCGATGCAACTTCGTCCAGCTCGGCCCGGCGGACCTCTTCCTGCTCAACCTGAAGATCGGGTTGTGGGTCGGGTTGATCATTGCCGCGCCGATCTGGCTCTACCAGCTCTGGGCGTTCATCGCGCCGGGCCTGCACCGCAACGAGCGGCGGTACGCGTACATCTTCACCGCACTGGCGGCACCGCTGTTCGCGGCCGGCGCGGTGCTGGCGTACTTCGTCACCTCCAAGGGCCTGGAGTTTCTGCTCCAGGTCTCCGGCGACGACATCAACACGACGCTGGACATCACCCGCTACATATCGTTCGTCACCAACCTGATCCTGCTGTTCGGGGTGGCGTTCGAGTTCCCGCTGATCGTGCTGATGCTCAACTTCGTCGGTATCGCCAGCGCGAAGAAGCTGCTCGGCTGGTGGCGGATAGCCGTCTTCCTGTTCTTCGCCTTCGCCGCGGTGGTCACCCCCACGCCGGACCCGTTCGGTATGACCGCGCTGGCACTGTGTCTGTGCGCGCTCTACTTCGCCGCCGTCGGGGTCGCGTTCCTCAACGACAAGCGGCGCGGACGCGGCAAGGAGGTCTACGCCGGTCTCGACGACGACGAGGTCTCCCCGCTGGAGACCGACCCGGAACCGGTGCAGGCGGGCGCGCGGGTGGAGGCGTCCAGCCCGATCGAGGCCCCCGAGCCGGTCACCGCACCCAGGCCGATCGAGCGTCGCTTCGACGACGTGACCTGACCCGGACGATCACCACGAACGCCGCTCCCGCCAAGGGGCGGCGTTCGTGCTGTGCGGGCCCGGGAATTCGGCCCTTTCCCCGCTGACCCCGGGACCGGATGGCGGGTACGGTGCACGCCGTGACCGCAGACGATCACCTCCCGAACCCCGACGGGCCTGTCGCCGTACTGACGAATCCGACCGCCGGGCGTGGTCGACACCGGGGCCTGCTGCCGGACCTGGTGGACCGGCTCTCGACCGCCGGGCGCCCGGTGCGGCTGTTGCGCGCGGGCAGCGCGCTCGAGGCCGAGGCGGCCTGCCGGGCGGCGGTCGCCGAGGGCGTGTCCGCGCTGGTCGCGGTGGGTGGCGACGGCACGGTGCACCGGGCGATGCAGGCGGTGGCCGGCACCACGGTGCCGTTCGCCCCGGTGCCGGCCGGCACCGGCAACGACTTCGCGATCGAGACCGGATTCCCGAGCGACCCCTGCGCGGCGGCGGACACCATCGCGGCGGCACTGCGCGAGAGCCGCAGCCGGCCGGTCGACCTGGCCAGAATGACCGGGTACGACGACACGGTGCGCTGGTACGGGGCGGTGCTCGCGGCCGGCTTCGACGCGATCGTCAACGAGCGGGCCAACCGGATGCGCCGGCCGAAGGGCGCCCGGCGCTACGACCTGGCGATCCTGGTGGAGTTGGCCCGACTACGCCCACGCCGGTACACCCTCACCCTCGACGGCGAGCGGGTCGACGTGGACGCGGTGCTGGTGGCAGTCGGTAACAGCGCCAGCTACGGCGGCGGAATGCGGATCTGCCCGGACGCGGACCCGACCGACGGGCTGCTCGACGTGGTGGTCGGCGGCCGGTTCGACCGCCGTACCCTGATCCGCGTCAAGCCGCGCATCTACGCCGGCACGCACGTGGACCACCCGCTGGTACGCACCTACCGCGCCCGCACGGTGACGGTGGCCGCCGAGGGCATCACCACGTACGCCGACGGCGAGCGCTCGCTACCCCTCCCGGTCACCGTCACCGCCGTCCCCGCCGCCCTCCACCTCCTCCGCTGACCCCTGCCCTCACCCTCCCTGCTCGCACCACCCTCCGCCCCTGCTGCCGTCGCCCGCACGTCCGCCGCCCTCCCTGCCTACGCCAGGTCGCACGCTCGCCGCCGACTCTCCGCACCTCACGCTGACGCCGCCGATCATGGAGTCGTGGCGGCCAAAAATGCGAACAAAAGCCACAAACCAGCGACCACAACCCCATGATCGCGAGAGCTGCCCGCGCCCGCGCCCGCGCTCGCCTCCGTGTCCGCCTCGTTGATCAAGGAGTTTGGTCGCGCCCAGAGGCGGTGGGTGACGCAAACTCCTTGATCAACCGGACCCCCGGCGGGGAGGGGGCAGGGGTGGGGTGGGGGTTAGGGGTGGGGGAGGAGGTCCAGGACGGAGCCGAGGCCGTTGGGGCGGCCTGGGTCGGCGGGGGGTAGGACCAGCACGGCGCATCCGGCGGCTACGGCTCCGGCGTCGGCGGGGGTGTCGCCGACCATCAGGGACTCCTCCGGGTCGACGCCGAGCATCCCGCAGGCGCGCCAGAAGATCGCCGGGTCGGGCTTGCAGCGGCCCACCTCGTAGGAGAGCACGAACGCGTCGACCAGGTCGGTGAGGCCCCAGGCGTCGAAGATGGGCCGTAGGTCGAAGCCGATGTTGCTGACCACGCCCACGCGTACGCCGGCCGTCCGCAGCCCGGCCAGCGTCGGGGCGGTGTCCGGGTACGGCACCCAGCCCTCCGGCACCAGCACGCGCTCGTAGAGGGCGTCGGCGAACCCGTCGATCCCGGCGTCGACCGTGGCGGCCAGCCCGGTGTACGCGCCCCGGTGGGCGTGCTCGTAGAGGTCACGGTCGGCCCAGAGCTCGGCCAGTCGGGGCGGCACCCGGCCGGGCAGCGGTCCACCGGCCCGGCCGGCGGTGAGCAGTCGGTCGGCCAGCGAGGTGGCCCGCATCCGGTCCAGCGTCACACCGCACGCCGCCGCGGCGGCCAGCACCCACTCCCGGGGCTCCTCCACCTGCGCGAGCGTGCCGTGGAAGTCGAGCAGCACGGCTCGTACGGGCCGGCGGGACGGCTCGCGGCGGGTGTGGTCGACGCTGGGGAGGGCGTCGGTCGGTTCGGGATGATCCGGCACGACGTGCACCCTACCGACCCACCCGGACCGCCCTGCCGGACGGCCTTGTCGGGTGGCCGTCGGTGGCACGCACTAATCTTGGTGACATGTCGAGCCCCGCCGAGCGGTACGCCGCGGCACGTCGCCGGGCCGCCCAGGCCTCACAGTTCCCGGCGCTGGAAGAGTTCACCGCCGATCTCGGGTTCGACCTCGACGACTTCCAGCGCGAGTCGTGCCAGGCGCTGGAGCGGGGCAGCGGGGTGCTGGTGTGCGCCCCGACCGGGGCCGGCAAGACCGTGGTCGGGGAGTTCGCCGTACACCTGGCGCTGCGGGGTGCCCCGGGGCAGCCGGCGCCGGCCGACGGCGCCCGGCGCAAGTGCTTCTACACCACGCCGATCAAGGCGCTGTCCAACCAGAAGTACCACGACCTGGTCGACCGCTACGGTGCCGAGCAGGTCGGGCTGCTGACCGGCGACAACGCCATCAACGGTGACGCGCCCGTGGTGGTGATGACCACCGAGGTGCTGCGCAACATGCTCTACGCCGGGTCGAGCACCCTCCAGGGCCTCGCATACGTGGTGATGGACGAGGTCCACTACCTGGCCGACCGGTTCCGGGGCGGTGTGTGGGAGGAGGTCATCATCCACCTGCCCGCCTCGGTCACGCTGGTGTCGCTGTCGGCGACCGTGTCCAACGCCGAGGAGTTCGCCGACTGGCTGATCACCGTGCGCGGCGAGACCACGGTGGTGGTCAGCGAACACCGTCCGGTGCCGTTGTGGCAGCACATGCTGGTCGGCAAGCGGATGTTCGACCTGTTCCACGACGCGGACGCCGCCCGCAAGCACGACGTGCACCCGGAGCTGCTGCGTTACACCCGGGACACGGTGCGCCGCCTCGACCTGGGCGAGGGGCGTTCCGCCGGGCCGGGTGCCGGACGGCGGGGACCGCGCTGGCGCGGGCCGCTGCGGGCGGACATCGTGGATCGGCTGGACCGCGAGGGCCTGTTGCCGGCGATCCTGTTCATCTTCAGCCGCGCCGGCTGCGACGCGGCGGTGCAGCAGTGCCTGGCGGCCGGGCTGCGGCTCACCTCGCCCGAGGAGCGCGCGGAGATCCGGCGGGTGGTGGAGTCCCGGATCACCGCCATTCCGGGCGAGGACCTGTCGGTGCTGGGCTACTGGGAGTGGCTCGACGGTCTGGAGCGTGGGCTGGCCGCCCACCACGCCGGCATGCTGCCGGCGTTCAAGGAGGTCGTCGAGGAGCTGTTCGTCCGGGGGCTGGTGAAGGCGGTCTTCGCCACCGAGACGCTCGCCCTGGGCATCAACATGCCGGCCCGCTGCGTGGTGCTGGAACGCCTGGTCAAGTACAACGGCGAGGCCCACGTCGACCTGACCCCGGGGGAGTACACGCAGCTCACCGGGCGGGCCGGGCGGCGCGGCATCGACGTCGAGGGGCACGCCGTGGTGGTGTGGTCCCCGGAGACCGATCCGCGGCACGTGGCGGGGTTGGCCTCCACCCGGACGTACCCGCTGCGGTCCAGCTTCCGACCGTCCTACAACATGTCGGTCAACCTGGTCGGCAGCGTCGGCGCGGCACCCGCCCGCGAGCTGCTGGAGTCGTCGTTCGCGCAGTTCCAGGCGGACCGGTCGGTGGTCGGCCTGGCCCGGCAGGTGCAGCGCAACACCGAGACCATCGAGGCGTACGGCGCGGAGGCGGCCTGCCACCACGGCGACT
Organism: Micromonospora sp. NPDC003241; assembly: GCF_053589795.1. Taxonomy (NCBI): domain Bacteria; kingdom Bacillati; phylum Actinomycetota; class Actinomycetes; order Micromonosporales; family Micromonosporaceae; genus Micromonospora; species Micromonospora sp. NPDC003241. Next base: position 121,638 of record NZ_JBSFSO010000004.1, read on the forward strand.
TCGACGAGTACTTCGCGCTGCGGGTGGCCATCGCCGACCGGGAACGGGCGATCGCCCGCCAGGGGCAGAGTCAGCGCCGGGCGGCGGCGGTGGCGGCGCTGGAACGCCTGCGGGTGGGTGACGTGATCCGGGTGCCGTCGGGGCGCCGGGCCGGTCTGGCCGTGGTTCTCGACCCGGCGGCCGGTGGGTTCAGCGAGCCCCGGCCGTTGGTGCTCACGCAGGACCGGTGGGCGGGCCGGATCAGCCCCGGCGACTTCACCACCCCGGCCGAGGTGCTGGCGCGCATCCGGGTGCCCAAGCACTTCAACCACCGCAACCCGGCCGCCCGACGGGACCTGGCGGCGCAGGTCAGCGGCACCGGCCTGGACCGGCACTCCCGGCGGGGTGCGCGCGGTCGACAGTCGGGGGAGGACCACCGGCTGACCCAGCTCCGCACCGAGATGCGGCGGCATCCCTGCCACGCCTGCCCGGAGCGGGAGGAACACGCCCGCTGGGCGGAGCGTCGCCGTCGGCTGGAGCGGGACACCGAGGAGCTGCGGCAGCGGGTCTCCGGCCGGACGGGGTCGTTGGCGCGTACGTTCGACCGGATCGTGGCTCTGCTCACCGCGCGCGGCTACCTGACCGCCGAGGGCGGCGTGACCGATGCCGGGCGGATGTTGGGGCGGATCTGGACGGAGGCCGACCTGCTGGTGGCGGAGTGCCTGCGGCGCGGGATCTGGGACGGATTGTCCCCGGCCGAGCTGGCGGCGGCGGTCTCGGTGGTGGTCTTCGAGGCGCGTCGGGACGTCGACGAGCGGGCGTCGCTGCCGCGTGGCGCGGTCGCCGAGTCGGTCGACGCCACGTTGAAGCTGTGGAGCGAGATCGAGGCCGACGAGGCGGCGCGGGGCCTGACCGTCACCCGGGAGCCCGATCTGGGCTTCGCCTGGCCGGTCTATCGCTGGGCTCGGGGTGAGGCGTTGGCGAAGGTGCTGTCCAGCGGGCACGAGTTCGACGGCGAGATGCCGGCCGGTGACTTCGTCCGGTGGGCGCGTCAGGTGGTGGACCTGCTCGGGCAGTTGGCCGACTCGGGTGGCGCCTCGACCGAGTTGCGGGCCACGGCCCGGCAGGCGATCGCCGCCGTCAACCGAGGGGTGCTGGCCTACCATTCGCCCGCGTGAGTGTGACGGCCGGGAATCGACGCATCGCTGAGTGATCGCGACAACACGCCACGAAGTGTCCCCGAACGCCTATTGTGCCTGCTCGGGTGCTCCCAGATCATGTCTTCGGCGCGACGCTACGCGCTGGTAGCAGCTCTGGGGGGAGCCCGTTGTGGCGGAAATCAACCATTTTGAATACGGATGGATCACGCCGGGGATCAGTTACGCCCTGTCCGTGCTGGGTTCCATCCTCGGCCTGATCTTCGCGGGCCGGATAAGGATCGCGCAGTCCACCGGGCAGAAGATCTGGTGGGGGACGCTCGCGGCGTGGGCGCTCGGCGGCACGGCGATCTGGACGATGCACTTCATGGCGATGCTCGGCTTCGCGGTGACCGGCTCGCGGATCCGGTACGACGTGCCGATCACCGTCGCCAGCGCCCTGCTGGCGGTGATCGCGGTCGGCATCGGTCTGGCCATCGTCGGCACCGGCCGGCTGTCCGCGGTCCGCATCCTGGCCGGTGGCCTGTTCACCGGTCTCGGTGTGGCGGCGATGCACTACAGCGGCATGGCCGCGATGCAGCTGGACGGCCGGATCGGCTACGACCCGCTGCGCGTGGCGGCGTCGATCGTGATCGCGGTGGTTGCCGCCACCGTGGCGCTCTGGCTCGCGGTCACCGTCCGTCGCGGGCTGGCGATCTTCGGCTCGGCACTGGTGATGGGTGTGGCGGTCAACGGCATGCACTTCACCGGGATGAGCGCGATGTCGGTGCACCTGCACGACCAGCGGACCGAGCTGACCGGGGCCACGGTCAGCACCATGCTGCTGCCGATCGTCCTGCTGGTGATCTTCGGCGTGGTGGGCCTGGTGTACGCCCTGCTCGCTGCCCCGACCGACGAGGACCGGGCGGCGATGGCGTACCTGGACTCCCTGCGCGACCCGGCCGCCACCGCGCCGGCACCGGCCGCCGTCACCGCGCCCGATCCGGTCGGGCTGCGCGCCCGGTCGAGCCTGGCCCGGCCCGGTGCGCAGTTTCCGTCCCGCCGGGACCGACCGACGCGCTGAGCGTCGGCCTGGCCCCCGGGCCGGTGGTGGCCCCGAGCAACGGCGCTCGGGGCCACCACCGTGTGTGGCCACCGGTCAGGGCAGGGCCTTGAGGAACGGGCCGTGGTTGCGGCCGAACTCCCACTGGTAGAAGCGGTCCCAGTTGATCGACCACGTCATCAGGCCGCGGAAGTTCGGGTTGGTGCCGCTGCGGGGCGTGTAACCGCCGCAGTTCTGTCCCCGGACCAGGCAGGTGACGGCCGCCTGGACGCCGGCCGGGGCGACGTAGCCGTTGCCCGCGCTGACCGACGACGGCGCGCCGAAGGCGACCTGGTCCTCCCGCAGCGCGGGGAAGACGCGGTCCGGGTTGCCGGCCACCGGGAAGCCGGCGAGCAGCATGTCGGTCATCGCGATGTGGAAGTCGGCCCCGCCCATGGTGTGGTATTGGCCGTCCAGCCCGACGATCGGGCCCGAGTTGTAGTTCTGCACGTGCAACACGGTCAGGCGGTCCCGCAGCGCGTGGATCACCGGCAGGTACGACCCGGCGCGCGCGTCCTGCCCGCCCCACGGTCCCGGCCCGTAGAACTGGTGACCGAGCTGGACGAAGAACGTCTCCGGCGCCATGGTGAGCAGGAAGCCGGACCCGTAGCGCTGCGTGAGCGTACGGATCGCCGAGATCAGGTTCACCACGACCGGGGTGGTCGGGTTGCGGAAGTCGGTGTCGCCGGGGTTCAGGTACAGGGAGTGGCCCTCGAAGTCGATGTCGAGCCCGTCGAGGCCGTACCGGTCGACGATCGCCGACACCGAGCGGACGAAGGTGTCCCGGGCGGTGGTGGTGGTGAGCTGGACCTGCCCGTTCTGCCCGCCGATGGAGAGCAGCACCTTCTTGCCCTGTTGCTGCTTGGCCCTGATCGCGGCGGTGAACTCGGCCTCGCTCTCCACGCCCGGACACTCGCTGGCCGGGCAGAGCTGGAACCGGATGTCGCCGGAGGTGACCGTGGTGGGCTCGCCGAAGGCGAGGTTGATGACGTCCCAGTCGGCCGGTACGTCGGCCATCCGCAGGTAGCCGGAGCCGTTGGCGAAGCTGGCGTGCAGGTAGCCGATCAGGGCCCGTCGGGGCAGCCCACCGGGCGGTGGCGTGGTCGGCGGTGGCGTGGTGGGTGGCACGGTGGTCGGCGGCGGGGTGCTGGGCGGTGTCGTGGTGGGCGGCGGTGTGGTGGGTGGCGCCGTGGTCGGCGGGGTGGTCGGGGTGCCGCCACCGCAGGACACGCCGTTGACCAGGCAGTCGGTGGGTGATCCGGGCCCGGTGGCCAGGAAGCCGAAGGAGGCCGAGGCGCCGGGCGCGAGGGTGCCGTTCCAGGACCGGTTGGTGAAGGTGTGCCGCTGACCGGCGCTGCTGACGGTGGCGTCCCAGAAGGAGCCCAGGGTGGTCCCGGCGGGCAGGGTGAAGGCGACCTGCCAGGAGGTGATCGTGCTGCTGCCGCCGTTGGTGACGGTGTACCTGCCCTCCCAGCCGGTGCCCCAGTCGGCGGTCTTGACGAAGCTGGCGGTGGGACCGGCGGCCTGGGCCGGGGTGGCCGCCACCAGCGTGGTGGCGGCGACGGTGGCCAGGGCGGCGACGGCGGTGAGCAGTAGATGTCGGGTGGGGCGACGCATCCGGACCTCCCGGGGGACGAGGGCCGTCGATCGACGGATGCACAATTATTAAGATTGTTTACTGTAGATGTCCAGGGTTCGGCGGTCGTCCGGTCGGCACGCTCCCTGATGGACGGTTGCGGAAAGTGTCGTACCCCGCACACACCATGTATTCATGGCTGTCCCCGCCCTCACCCCAGGCACCGTCCCGCCGCGCTCGCTGCCGTTGCGCGAGGCGCGCACCCGACTGAGTCAGCTCGTCGCCATGGCGGAGCTGACCGACACCGTCACCGTGATCACCCGCGACGGCGATCCCCGGCCGGTCGCCGCGATCGTGCCGCCGGGCGCGGTGCGCACCGCCACCCAGGCCCGCGCCGACGCCGACCGGCTCGCCGAGGTCACCGCCGGCTGGGCCCGCCGGCTGGAGGCCCAACGGGAGCAGAGCGGCCGTCGGCACGCCGCCGAGCTGCGCGCGGTGACGACCGCGCTCGCCGAGGTCTGGGCGGAACTGGAGCGACGCGCTCCGGCCGGCGGTGACCCGGCGCTCGCCCGGCTGCGCGCGGCACACGAACACCTGCTCGCCGGCTGATCACCGACCGGTCCCGCGCCCCTCGGCGTACCGGCCCGTCCGCCCCTTCAGGCGACGGCCCATCTCCCGGGCGATCTCCCGGTCGGCGTCCCGGGCGGCCAACGCCTGCCGCTTGTCGTACGCCTTGCGGCCCTTGGCCAGCGCCAGCTCGACCTTGGCCCAGCCGCCCGAGAAGTACATCGACAGCGGCACCAACGTGATCCCGCCCTCGCGGGTCTGCGCCAGGATGCGCTCGATCTCCACCCGGCGCAGCAGCAGCTTCCGGGTCCGCCGGGGCGCATGGTTCGTCCAGGTGCCGTAGCCGTACTCCGCGATGTGCAGGCCGTACAACATGATCTCGCCGTCGAGTTCCTGGGCGAAGGCGTCGACGAGCGAGACCCGCTTCTCCCGCAGCGACTTGACCTCGGTGCCGGCCAGCACGATCCCCGCCTCGTACGTCTTGAGGATCGTGTAGTCGTGCCGCGCCTTGCGGTTTGACGCGACAACCGTCCGCTCGCTGCCACCGGAGGTGCCCACCCGGCGAAGGATAGTGCCTGGCCGCCCCGGTCGCGCAGGCTCACCCGGCCCCGTCGACCGGCCGCCGTCCGGTGGACTTCTCCGGTGTGGTGGTGGCCGTGGTCGCGTGGCGGGCCCGCTCCCGGGCCCGCAGCCGGGCGGCCAACTCGGCCACGGCCGCGCTGAACCGGGGATCGGACTCGCCCGGCCAGTGGCCGACGATCGGCGGCGGCACGCTGTCGCCCGGCGGCGGCACCACGTCCACCGGGTCCCGCAGTCGACGGTCGACGTCACCGGCCGGACCGGGCATCGTCGGCCGCCGGTCCGGCCGGTGCGGCGAGAGGACCCAGCCGCCGATCGGGTCGGTGTCCCGCCACAGGTTGACCCAACGCCAGTTGACCCGGCGACCCACCTCGCACAGCACGTCCTCGTCGACGTAGGCCGGGAACAACCGCGCGTAGAGCCGACGCAGCGGCGACCCGTACGTCAGCAGGGCCAGCCGTCCGCACACCTGCGGCGGCAACTGGAGGATCGTGGCGGCCAGCAGCACCGCGCCGTGACTGTGCCCGGCCAGCAGCACGCCGTGCCCCTGCTCGGTGAGGTACGTGATGCGCCGACTCAGCTCCGGCACGGCGCGTTCGGCGTAGCAGGGCGGGGCGAACGGGTGCGCCGCGCGGGGCCAGAACGTGCCCAGGTCCCACAGCACGCCGACGTACCGCCGGAATCCCGCCGTGCGATAGGCGAAGATGCCACCGACCAGCAGGGCGAGCACCACCGCCGCGATCAGGAAGCTGCCCACCTGGATGCCGAACTCGGTGGCGGCGGCCGGGATCCCGGTGAGGCGCTGCACGACGGTGCCCGGTGCCAGGTCGAGCATGCCGAGCAGGCTGGTCGGCATGCCCGCGCCGACGACGCAGGCGTACACCACGGCGAGGATCTCCAGGCGTTCGGTGAACCGGGCCCGGGCGATGGTCCGTTCGACCTGGCGCAGACGGTAGCCCGCCGCCGGTGGCGCGTCGGGGTAGTCGCGCGCCACGGTGGCCCGGGCGGTGCGCCGCCGCGCGAGGCGACTGATCAGCGTGATCACGACCGCCCCCACCAGCACGGTCGCCGCCGCCACGAGGAACACGAAGATGGCCCACTTGTAGCCCAGCGGCGGCCCGATCGCCCGTTCGTTGTCGGCTGCGGCGCGCCGGTTGAGCAGGTCGGCGATCCGGTAGACGAGGTCGGCGGTGATCGCCACGGCGAGCCCGGTGGCGGCGGCCGCGATCACCGGAGCGCCCAGTCCCTGCAACGGCCCGGCGCCGAGCCCGTCGCGGCCGGGCCCGCGACGGATCTCGTCCCCGTCGAGTCCGTCGCCCGTCTCGCCGTCGTCGAGGCCGTCCGACGTCGGCACGGCGCCGCGAACCCGACGGCGCAGGGCCAGCGACACCGTGCCGAGTACGAACAGCAGCGCGGCCTGGGAGAGGATCAGGACGCCGACCATGCTGGCGTAGCCGGGCAGGCCGGTGCGCGGTTGCCAGGGTGCGGGATCGAGCGCCACCGTGACCAGCACCAACGGGGTCAGGGCACACGCCACGGTACGCAGCCCGCCGGTCAGCCGGTCCACCCGGCGGTCCGCGACCGGGGCGTCGATCAGCGGGTGGGCGCAGAGCAGCACGACGCAGCCCACCAGGACCACACCGGTGACCACGGCCAACGCGACCACGACGGCCGAGGCGCCCGAGTCGATCCGGGCGACGAGCACGCTGAGGGCGAGGGTGCCGAAGCCTGCGGCCACGTGCAGCGACCGCAGCCGGCCGACCGTCGGCGCGCTGTCCCACTGGCCGACCGCGCTGAGATGGTGCGGGCCGGAGGCGGTGGTGGGGGTCTGGAAGGCGTCGAAGTTGCGCCCCGGGCGCGCCGCGAGCCGCCAGACGAGGCCGAGCGCGGCGGCGGGAATCAGCCCGAACACCGCCAACGTCACGCCGGTGGGTCGGCCGCCGAGCCAGGACAGCCAGGGACGATCCTGGAGGCAGTACGGGTTCGGCAGGCAACGCCAGGCGAGCAGGTCGACCGACATGCCGACGGCGCCGAGCACGTACAGCATGGTCAGGGTGAGCGCGAGCAGCCGGCACACCGCCTTGAGCCCCGCGCCGGAGGTACCCCGGTGTGCCGGGCGCATCCAGATCGCGACGTTGCACAGCATGAAGGGCAGCAGGAACATCAGCGACAACGTCCGGACCAGGGTGCCCGACGGCAGGTCGCTCCACCGGTACGCCTCCAGCGTGACCCCGGCCGGCCCTCTGGTGTCGGGGTAACCGGGTCGCGGGCGGTAGAAGCCGCCGCTGCCGTCCCCGGCGACCTGGTGGCTGTGCGGGCGGTCCAGGATCTGTTCGGCGCCCGCGCCGGACACCCCGTGCACCCGCAGCTCCACGACGTCGTCCGAAGTCCTCGGCCAGTCCGTCATCGGCCCCCCGGAAGATCACGCTGTCCCGGCAACCGACGGGCCGGCCGCCGGCCGGCGCGGCACGGCGTCGCCCCGTCTACCCGTCCAGGGCCCGGCCACGCCTCGGCGGCCGGGCGCCCGGTCACCTCGGCCCACCAGGTACGAGGTCGTTGCGGACCCGCCTCGCCTCCACCGCCTCGTGTCGGGCGCTCTAAGCTGCTCAGCGATGAACTCCGCCGACTCCAGCGATTCCGCTCGCATCGCCGCCCAGATCGTCGCCGCCCGTGGCGACCTGGCCGACGATCTCGCTGATCTGACCGACGCGCAGTGGGCCACCCGCTCGCTCTGCGACTCCTGGAGCGTCGAGGAGACGCTGGCCCACCTGACCTCGGCCGCGCGCATGACTCCGTTCCGCTGGATCCGCAGCATGGCCGCAGCCGGGTTCCGCCCGGACGTGCACAACCGGCGTCGCCTGCGCGAGCAACTCGGTGCCACGCCCGCCGACACGCTGGCGACGTTCCGGGCCGCCGTGTCCGCCACGACCGCCCCGTCGGGGCACACCGCCGCGTGGCTGGGCGAGGTCGTCGTGCACGGCCAGGACATCCGCCGCCCGCTCGGACTGCCCGGCGGGCCGACGGTCGAGGCGGCCACCACGGTCGCCGAGTTCTTCGTGTCCAGGAACTTCGCCGTCAACAGCCGCAACGTGGCGAAGGACCTGCGGTGGGAGGCGACCGACGGGCCGTTCCGCAGCGGCGACGGCCCGGTCGTCCGGGGAACGACGGAAGCGCTGGTCATGGTTCTCGCGGGCCGACGTGCCTACCTCGCGGACCTCACCGGTGACGGTGTCGAGACGGTGCGCGCCCGCATCTAGGGGACCGGCGTGGCACCGCGCCGACCCGTCGCCGTGGCCCGGACCCTCGTCGAGGGACATGCGCGTCGCCCGGATCGTGGACAGCTCTTGTATTCCTACTTTGCCGGTAGGAATATAGTTCGGTGGTCACCGATCCTCGACTCACCTCCCGCCGGGTCGTCGACCTGATGCGGGTCGCCTCGGAGCTCTGTACCGGCTCGGGCCGCGCCTGACCGGCCCGAGCCCGACGTCGCGTCCGTCCGCCGGTGTCACCCGGCGGATTCGCTCACTCCACGCGTCCGTACGCCCTCGGCGTCGCCGTGCCCTCACACCCCCGGAGGAACCCCCATGAGTGCCCCCGAACCACCGCCCACCCCCACCACGCCGGAGAGCCGGTTCGCCATCAACGAGGACTGGGCCGCCACCCTCCTCGGCCTGGCCCTGCTCGGGCTGGTCCTGATCGGCGTCATCCCCACCGGGCTGGTGCCCTGATGACCACCGACGCCAGCCGACCCGCGACCGGCACCGCCGCACCCGCCGAGTCGGCCTCCACCGCCCCGGCCGACCCCGGGACCACCACCGGCTCGACGGCCACCACGGACGGCTCCGCAGCGGGCGCGACCGGTGCGCCCGTACACGCCGAATCGGCACCCGCCGGACCGGCGGGCCTGCCGCCCGCCGCGACACCGCCGCCCGGCGGCTCCTTCTGGGCCTGGACCGCCGTCGGCCTGCTGGTCGTCCTCGTCCTCGCCGTGCTGACCCGCTACCTGGAACAGAACGTGCCCACCTGGGCCGAGGGCACGGCGGTCGAGGACGTCGCGGGGGCGATCGAATACCCGGTGTACGCCATCCTGCTGGGCCTGCTCGGCAACGTGGCGGTGACGCTGACCGGGCTGCGGGACCGCATCGCCGCCGCGTTCCGCACCGAGTTCTTCATCAAGACCGGTCTGGTGCTGCTCGGCGCGTCGATCAACCTCGCGGTCATCGCCAGCGCCGCCGGTCCGGCCATCGCCCAGGCGATCCTGCTGATCAGCGGCGTGTTCCTGTTCACCTGGTGGCTCGCCGGGCGGCTCGGTCTGGACGACAAGCTGCGCGCGCTGCTCGCCTCCGCCGTCTCCATCTGCGGGGTCAGCGCCGCCATCGCCGCCGCCGGTGCGGTCCGCGCCCGCCGGGAGCAACTGGCCTACACGGCCAGCCTGGTGATCGTCTTCGCGTTGCCGTCAATCTTCCTGCTGCCCTGGCTGGCCGACGTGCTCGGGTTGGAGTCGGCGGTGGCCGGGGCCTGGATCGGCGGCAACATCGACACCACCGCCGCCGTCACCGCCGCCGGTGCGCTGGCCGGTGACGAGGCGTTGCAGATCGCCAGCATCGTCAAGGTCACCCAGAACGCGCTGATGGGCGTGGTCGCGGTGGCGCTGACCGCGTACTTCGCGCTGCACGTCGAGCGCCGGGCCGGCGCGGCCCGTCCGGGGCTCGGCGAGCTGTGGCGCCGGTTCCCGAAGTTCGTCCTCGGTTTCGTCGCCGCGTCGGTGATCGCCACCTGGTACCTCGACGCCGCCGGTGCGGACGGCAAGGCCACCATCGCGATCGTCAACGACCTGCGGACCTGGTTCTTCATCCTGGCCTTCGTCAGCATCGGCCTGGAAGTGCGGGTGGCGGCGCTGCGGCAGGCCGGGTGGCGACCGGTGGCGGTCTTCGGCGCCGCCACCGTGTTCAACCTGGTCCTCGCCCTGGGACTCGCCTCGGTGCTGTTCGCCGGCTTCTCGACGAGCTGAGGCGCGATCGGCCGGGAACCGGACCTTCCCCCGGTTCCCGGCCGTCGGTCTAGGCAGGCCCGGTGGCCGACAGGTAGGCGTGGCCGCGAGCGGAGAGTTCGTACCCGGAGGGCAGGCTGAGGGTCAGGCCATGTGCTTTGAGGGTTCGGAGGCGTCGTTTCAGGGAGTCCTTGTCGATCGACAGCTCGGCGGCGAGCCGCGTCGCGGTGATGCCCGGATGGCGGCCGATCCGGTCCAGCGCGGCGCGGGCCCACGGGGTTCGGGCGTCGAGCCGGTCCAGCACGGCGTCGAGGTCGGCGATGTCGGATGGCGAGAGCACCGGGTTCTCGGCGAGCGCGGTGCGGGGATCGGGCCCGGCCCACGACAGGGTGATCCGCCAGAGTGGATCGGCGTCGTCACCGCGCAGGGTCGAGAGCAGGGCGTCCCGTGTGGCGTAGCCGGCGTCCCGCGCGGCGGTCGTGTCGAGCTGTTCGGGCTCGACGCGGTCGACGGCCTCGACGCGTACGATCCCGGCCACCGTGTGGAACGTCGAGCCGGGTCGCACCCGTGGCCGGATCCAGCGCCGGTAGGCGACAGTGATCTGACCGGCGGCGACGCCCTGCGCGATCTCGTGGGTGAGTATCACCGGCGACCTTCGACGAACCGGGGCAGAGGTCGCCTCGGTGGCCGAGCCTGACGCAGCGCCAGAGTCGAACCCCGATGGCCCGGCACGAGTCCCCACCCGCTCATGTCCACACCGTACCGGGCATCGTCCTTCTTCCCGGTCCTTGAATCGGCAGGCGCGTCGGTGCGCTACACAGCCCGGCCGTCTGCACGAAGACCGCCCGCCGGGTGACAGCCTCTCCCCGCATGTCGATCTGACATCCCTCCAACCAGATCCACCCGTCGTACGTGGTCCAGGTCAAGAACACCCGGATCACGCGGAACAGGATCGGCCGACGAAACTGCACGCTGGCCTGCGGCCCGATCAGGAGCAGGTCACCGGCGTGCGGCGCGATGGTCACGGCAGCCATCCGAGGAACCGCCGATGCAGCAGCCCGGCCGGAGCCCACCCCATGTCCTGACTGGCCGACACCAGGCACGCACCCAGGTAGAGCGCCAACGGTGTATGTCGGCACTCTCACCGGTGCGCTGTATCTGGACAGGCCCGCGGTGATCTCTGCATACGCCACAGCTCATGAACAGCTTCAAGCTGTGGCTCTGGGACCGAAGCCCACTCGGGATAGGCTGCTCGCGTTGGCCGAGGAGTTGGTCAAGTAGGAGGACCCGCATGAACCCGAGTCGCCTGACCTGGCGCAAGAGCACCCGGTCGGGGTCGACCGGGAACTGTGTCGAGGTGGCCGCCAATCTCCCGGCCGTGGTCGCGGTGCGGGACAGCAAGGATCGGCAGGGGCCGGTGCTGTCGTTCAGCACCGACCAGTGGGCCGGCTTCGTCCGGGGCGTCAAGGGCGGCAGACTCACCGCCTGAGCGGCGAAACTCGTGTCCTCAGGTGGGTACGCCGAGTCGTTCGAGCAGGCGGCGGCGTAGTGCGCCGAAGGCCGGGTCGTCGGGAGTCCGGGTCGGGCCGAGGGGTACGTCCAGTTCCTTGGCGATGACGCCGGACTCCAGCAGGAGCAGTCGGTCGGCGAGCAGTAGTGCCTCCTCGACGTCGTGGGTGACCAGCAGCGCGGCGAAGCCGTGTTCGGTGCGTAGCCGACGCAGCAGCGCCTGCATCCGGAGCCGGGTGAGCGCGTCGAGCGCGCCGAACGGTTCGTCGAGCAGCAGCACGTCGGGTTCGCGTACCAGGGCTCGGGCCACCGCGACCCGCTGTGCCTGGCCGCCGGAGAGTTCGGCGGGCCAGGCGCGGTGCCGGTCGGCGAGACCGACCTCGGCCAGTGCCCGGTCGACGCGGCCGGCCACGTCCGGACCGGAGAGCCCGAGCGCGACGTTGTCGGCGACCCGTTTCCACGGCAGCAGCCGGTGCTCCTGGAAGACGACCGCGGCGGTGCCACGCAGGACGGTCTCGCCGGTGGCTTCCTCGTCGAGGCCGGCGAGTACGCGCAGCAGGGTGCTCTTGCCGGAGCCGCTGCCGCCGAGCAGGGCGACGACCTCGCCGGGCGCGATGCTCAGCGAGGTGCCGGCCAGCACGGTGGTGGTGCCGAAGGCACGGCGTACGCCGGTCGCGGTCAGCACCGCCGTCCCGGCGGTCAGGTTGCCCGAAGTCCGCGTCGCCATGACAGCGTCCTCCTTTCCAGGGTGCGGATGGCCACGTCGGAGAGCAGCCCGAGCAGGGCGTAGACGAGCAGGCCGAGGACCACCACGTCGGTCTGGCTGAACTCGCGGGCCTCCATCATCAGGAAGCCGATGCCGGTCTGCGCGTTGACCTGTTCCCCGACCACTAGGCTGAGCCAGGCGGCGCCGATGGCCAGCCGTAGCCCCAGGAACAGGGCGGGCAGCGCGCCGGGCAGCACCACGTGCCGCAGCCGGGCGAGTGAACCCAGTCCGCAGGTACGGGCCGCCTCGACCAGTCGTTCGTCGATGTCCCGGATGCCGGCGTAGGTGTTGAAGTAGAGCGGGAAGAACGCGCCGAGGGCGACCAGGCTGATCTTCAGCGACTCACCGATGCCGACCCAGATGATCAGCAGCGGTACCAGTCCGAGGTGCGGCAGCATCCGGGCCATCTGCACCGGTGGATCGATCAGGTCGTCACCGAGGCGCAGCAGCCCGGCGACGGCGCCGAGGAGCAGGGCGAGCCCGCCGCCGATGAGCAGCCCGGCACCGGCCCGGCTGAGTGAGTCGAGCAGGTGGGTCAGCAGGGTGCCGTCGCTGGCCAGACGCCAACCGGTGGCCAGCACGGTGCTCGGTGCGGGCAACTTCTCCGGGGCGAGCAGTCCGGTCCGGGCGGCCAGTTCCCAGCCGGCCACCAGCAGCACCGGACTGGCCAGCCGCCACCAGGCGATCCCCGAGATCTTGGTACGTCGACGCCCCTCGCGGGGCCGTGACGTACCGAGATCTGCCGCGCCCGACGCGGGCGGGGCACCCGACGTGGGCGGGGAGGTGTGCGAGGCGGTCGAACTGGTCACTGGTACACCTCGTTGAAACGGTCGTCGATCCGGGAGCGGATGTCGACCGGGCCGGGGATGAGTTCCAGCGTGGCGAAGCCGTCCGCGATGGCCTGCAACTCGTCGCCGACGGCGGGGGTGACCGGGGCCAGGGAGCGGGCGCTGCGGTCCAGGGCCCGGCTGGTGACGTCCTCGGCGATCTTCAGCTCGGGGGCGAGCACTGCGGCGCGTTCGGCGGGGTTGGCGATGCCCCAGTCGGTGACCGTCCGGTAGGTACGCAGGAACGACTCGATCTGCGGGGACTTGTCCGCCAGCGCGTCCGGGTGGGCCAGCACGTACTCGCGGTTGCTGGCCAGGCCGGTGGCGTCGGCGAGGATCCGGACCTCGGGGCGCTCGGCGAGGGCGAAGTACGGGTCCCAGATCACCCAGGCGTCGACCTGCCCGTTGTCGAAGGCGGGCCGCCCCTCGGCGGGCTTGAGGTACTTGACGTTGATGTCCTGCAACGTCAGGTTGTTCGCCTCCAACAGCCGCACCAGCAGCCAGTGCACGTTGGAGCCCTTGTTCAGGGCGACCGTGCGTCCCTTCAGGTCGGCGAAGGTGCGGATCCCGGAGTCCTCCTTGACCAGCACCGCCTCGCCCTGCGGGATCGGCTCGGAGGTCCCGATGACGGAGAACGGGATCTTGCCGGCGGCGGCGAAGATCGGGGGTGCCTCACCGGTCTGTCCGATGTCGATCGATCCGGCCTTGAGCGCCTCGGTCAGCGCCGGGCCGCTCTCGAACAGCGACCACTCGGCGTCTGCGGCCTCGCCGCGCGCCTTGACCAGGCTCAGCCCGCCGAACCGCTGGTAGCCGATGCGCAGTCGGGGAGTGTCGTCGTCACCGCTGGCCGACCCGCCGCACGCGGTGAGGCCGACCGCGGCGACCAGGGCGAGCGCCGTGAGCAGCGCGGTGCGGGCACGACGTGGGGAAGGGGTACGCATGAGGTCTCCTGGACACAGCGAAGGGGGATCGCCGGACATCGACACGAGTCCGTGACGGCAGCAGCCTACTAAACCGATAGGTTTTATCGGTAGTCTGTCCGCGTGGTCGTCTCATCTCTCAGGAGTGGACGGCCGGACCCACCCCTGCGCGCCCGAAGGATCGAGTCATGTCGTTGACGTTCCACTGGTTCCTGCCCACGTACGGCGACAGCCGGGACATCGTCGGCGGCGGGCACGGCATGTCGGCGGGAAGGGCCGGCGGCTCCCGCCCGCCCACCATCGGCTACCTCGGCCAGATCGCCCGCACGGCGGAGCAACTCGGCTTCGTCGGCGCGCTCACCCCGACCGGGGCCTGGTGCGAGGACGCCTGGCTGACCACCGCCATGCTCACCGAGGTCACCGAGCGGCTGAAGTTCCTGGTCGCCTTCCGGCCCGGCCTGCTCTCGCCGACCCTCGCCGCGCAGATGGGCGCCACCTTCCAGCGACTCTCCGAGGGACGGCTGCTGGTCAACGTGGTCACCGGCGGCGAGTCGCACGAGCAACGGGCGTACGGCGACTTCCTGGACAAGGACGCCCGGTACGCGCGTACCGACGAGTTCCTGCACGTGGTGCGGGCGCTCTGGCGCGGTGAGACGGTCGACCACGCCGGTGCTCACGTACGCGTCGAGCAGGCCCGCCTGGCCCGGCTGCCCGAGCCGGCCCCGCCCGTCTACTTCGGCGGCTCGTCGGCGGCGGCCGGCCCGGTCGCCGCCCGGCACAGCGACGTCTACCTGACCTGGGGCGAGCCGCCGGCGCAGGTCGCCGCCAAGCTGGACTGGATCCGCAAGCTGGCCGCCGAGGCCGGCCGGACCGTCCGGTTCGGCATCCGGCTGCACGTCATCTCCCGGGACACCAGCGACGAGGCGTGGACGCAGGCCCGACGGTTGCTCGACGGCATCGCCGACGCCGACATCACCGCCGCGCAGGAGGGGCTGCGCCGCAGCGAGTCCGAGGGGCAGCGGCGGATGCTCGACCTGCACGGCGGGTCCCGGGACGGCCTGGAGATCAGCCCGAACCTGTGGGCCGGCGTCGGCCTGGTCCGAGGCGGCGCGGGCACCGCCCTGGTGGGCAGCCACACCGAGGTCGCCGACCGGATCGCCGAGTACCACGCGCTCGGCCTGGACGAGTTCGTGCTCTCCGGGCACCCGCACGTCGAGGAGGCCTACTGGTTCGGCGAGGGGGTGCTGCCGATCCTGCGCGCACGGGGGCTGTGGCACCACCCGGCGGGCGCACCGGCGGTGTCGCAGCCCACCGGCATCCCGTTCGCCACCCCGCCGGTGCCGACCGCCCGGCGCTGATCCGCGCAGAGGTGGGCGGCGTCAGCGCCGGTCGGCGAAGAAGTCGGCCAGTACCCGGGTGTGGGTGGAGAACGCCAGCTCGGTCGGCTCGGTCAGCACCAGCCACTCGGTGGCCTCCGCCGTCGGCGCCGACGGCGGAAGCTCCTCGGACCGGCGGGCCGGCAGCTCACCGAAGATCATCATGGTGCCGCCGGCCGGGGCGCTGTGCACCGCGACCAGTCGGGCATCGGCCGCGTCCGCGCGCAGCCAGGTCTCCTCCCACAACTCCCGCACCAGCGCCTCACGCCAGTCCTCGCCGTGTTCGACGAAGCCGCCGGGGAGCGCGAGCAGGCCGCGCGCCGGCTCGATGTCCCGCCGGACGACGACCAGCCCGAGGCCGCCGGCGGTCTGCACCGGCAGCAGCGCCACGGCCACCGGCAACGGGTTGCGCCAGACCGTCTGGCCGCAGGCCGCGCAGATCCGGGGCCACCCGGCGTCCGCCGGGTAGGCGGCACCACAGTACGAGCAGTGCGAGTACGGCAGGCCGGTCATGCCGCTGCACGTTACCCGCCGGAGCGCCGCTCACCTGCCCCGCCGCCGTCCCCGCCGAGGCCCCGTCCGTTCAGGGCGCGCCCGTGCGGGCGTTGCCGATCGCGTCCTTGTGGCCCCAGCGACCCGGGATGTCGAGCAGCTCGATCCGGCCGAACCGCTCCGGGATCGCCGGATGCACCACCAGGTGCTCGCCGTACGGCTCCAGGCCGAGCAGGGTCCGCAGCAACAGGAAGATCGCGCCGGTGGCGGAGGCCTGCGGGCTGTTCGCCGCCGGGTACGGCACCGGGAAGCGGGTGAGGTCCCGGTCGTAGCCGGCGAACGACTCCGGTACCCGTCCGGCGAAGTGCTGCGCCGCGTCGACGATGCTCTCCGCGATGACGCCGGCCTCGGCGAGGAAGCCGTACCGGCGCAGTCCCATCGCGATCAGCGAGTTGTCGAACGGCCACACGGTGCCGACGTGGTAGCCGAGCGGGTTGTAGCTGACCTGCTCGGTGGCGAGCGTCCGGACTCCCCAGCCGGAGAACAGCCGGGGCCCGAGCAGGTGGTCGGCGACCGCTGCGGCCTTGTCGTCGTCGGCGATGCCGCTCCACAACAGGTGCCCCATGTTCGACGCCAGGGCGTCCACCCGGTCGCCGTCGGGGCCCAGCGCCAGCGCGAAGTACCCACCGTCGTCGATCCAGAAGTCGCGGTTGAACCGCTGCTTGAGCTCCGCCGCCTGCTGCTCCAGGCGGTCGGCGTACGCCGGGTCGCCCCAGAACTCGCGGGCCAGCCGGGCGCCGCGTCGTTTCGCGTCGTACGCGTAGCCCTGCAACTCGCAGGTGGCGCGAGGCAGCCCGGGCAGCCGGCCGTCGCGGTAGCAGATCGCCTCCGGGGAGTCCTTCCAGCAGTGGTTCTTCGCCCCGCTGCGCTCGTTGCGCGGCTGATACCAGATGTACCCGTCGCCGCGTACGTCGCCGTACTCGTCGATCCAGCGCAACGCGGCCCGGGCGGCGTCCTCCAGCTCGCGGACCAGCGCACCGTCACCGGTCCAGCGTTCGTACTCGTCGAGCAGGACGACGAAGAGCGGCGTGACGTCCGCCCCGCCGAAGTACGGCGACTGCGGGCGTTCCTCGAAGGCCGCCATCTCGCCGTACCGGAACTCGTTGAGGATCTTCCCGGGCTCCTCGTCCCGGAAGTCGTCGAGCACCGTGCCCTGGTTCAGGGCGAGCAGGCGCAGCGTGGTGGTGGCCAGGCGGGGCACGAAGGGCAGCGTCTGGAAGCAGGTGAAGATGCTGTCGCGGCCGATGATCGTCGCCGACCAGGGCAGTCCGGCCGCCGGCATGGACTCGCGCGGCGCGGCCAGCGGCGTGTAGCGCAGACCGGCCAGGTCCACCAGACCACGCCGGTAGGTGACGGCCATCGGTTCCCAGTCGCAGGTGAGCTGGGGTGCGTCGGCCAGCCACTCGCTCAGGTCGTGGCGCAGCCGCGCCCCCTTCTGGTGCCCGTGGTGGCCGAGCCGGGTCCGGATGTCCTCGCCGTTCGGGCTGGGGGCCAGACCGGTCACCTGGAGTCTCGTGCTCCACTTGCCCTGCCTCTCGACCCGGATCCGGAAGGTCAGCCCGCGCTCGTCGACCTCGGCGGGCTCGCTGGACGAGACGTCGGTGAGGCGATGGAACTTCTCCCGCCGGTAACCCAGCCGCAGGCAGCCGTCGGACACCTCGCGGTAGCCGCGCACCGCCGAGGCGCGCGGCCAGACCACGTTGTAGATCGGGGCGAAGTCGCTGTCCACCTCGACGCGCAGGACGTGGTCGACCGCCTCGCCGGTGTGGTTGAGCACGGTCAACTGCTCGACGAACCCGCAGCCCGAGATCCACCGGTCCCGGATCACCGACACCTTGGCGTCCACGTAGTGGGTCGGATGGCCGGGCACCAGGAAGAACCTGATCTCGTAGTAGCTGGGGTCGTGCACGGCCAGCGGGTTGAGCTGCTCTCCGTCCAGGCTCAGCCGCCAGGTGGACAGGAACCGGGTGTCGAAGGCGAAGAAGCCGCTGGGGTTGCTGAGGCTGAACGCCATGTCGCCGTTGTCCTCGCTGAGCGCGAAGACGTTGCCGTCGAGGATGCGGACCAGCTTCTTCACGTCAGGTCCGCTCCGGGGCCGGGGCCGGGGCTCCGTCACCGGCTACCTCCCGGGGGTGGCGGGCGCCCGGTGGCGGAGCGAAGATCCGCTCCAGCATGATCACGAAACGGAACTCGCCGTCCGCGGTGAAGTCGTTGCGCAGCCAGGCGGGTAGCGGCTTGACCTCGCCGTGCGCCATCCGCAGGAACAGCGCCTCGTCGGTGCCGATCACGGTGTCGGCGGGGGCCGCGTCACCCCGGGAGACCGTCACCCGCCCGTGGTCGATGGTGACCAGCCAGTGGTCGATATGGTCGGGGTACCTCAGGTCGAAGCGGACCGTGCCGCAGACCTGGCGCAGCATGCGACCGCCGTTGCGGGCGAGCCCGTCGAAGAAGTGGTGCACCGCCTCGGACATCCCACCACCTCCTGCGGACCGGCGGCAGCGGACGGCGACCGCCCCAGGGCGCGGCGGGCGTGCCGGTCAAGCTGCGGTATCTATCACTTTAGCGGCTTTGGTCCGCATACGGGCGGGTCTGCTGCGGCGACCGCCGGGATTTGCCATTGGATTCCCGTGCCGCCCCGCCTATGGTGGTCCGATGCATCCCGCCGCACCGCTGGACCGCGCCGCCGTCGCCACGGCGGTGTCGCTGGCGGCTGCGCTGGGGCGGTGTGCCGCGACCCGATCGGCATCGGTGTCCGCGCTCGCCGGAGACGGCCAGCCGCGTCCCACCGGTCGGGGCCCCCCGGCATCCCGTCGCACACACACGACGGCCAGGGGCGAAGCGGACAGCTTCGGCCCTTTTCTATTTTCCGAGAAGGGACAAGAGGGCAGATGAGCGAGCAGAGCGAGCGAATCATCAGGTGCGGTGCGGTGAGGTCTCAGGGCGGCACGCAGCGGAGCGGAGTGGCGGCATGAGCACGAATACGTACGACCAGCAGTGGCGCACCGAACTCCAGGCGACGTTGACCCACGAGTTCGAGGCGCAGACGGCCCGGCTGACCGAGCTGACGGCCGACACCGGCGACCCGTCGGAGGCGCACACCAACGCCGCGCTGATCGCCGCCACCCGGCAGAGCCTGGAGCAGATCACCGGTGCGCTGCGCCGTCTCGCCGGCGGCAGCTACGGCAACTGCGAGAAGTGCGGCACCACGATCCCTCGGGAACGCCTCGAGATCCTGCCGCACGCCCGGTTCTGCGTGCCCTGCCAGCAGAAGCACAACGGCTGACGCGGGGTGCCGGCTGCCGCGCCTACCGGCGCGGCAGCCCCTCGTCGCCGCCACGCCGGTCGGCGGGCGGACCGCCGGGAGACAGTCCCGGCAGCGCGGCCGGCGGGTCGATCAGGCTGGCGGAGACGGTGGCGGTCATGCCGTCGGGGCGGCGGGTGAGGGTCAGCGCTCCGGTGAGCTGGTGGGCCAGCCAGAGGCCGCGTCCGCCGGCGGTGGTGCTGGGTGGCAGGTGCACCGTCAGGTCGGCGTCGGGTTGGTCCCCGTGGTCGGAGACCTCGCAGACGAGCAGGTCGGCACGGCGGATCAGGTCCAGACGTCCCTGGCCGCCGCCGTGCAGCACGGCGTTGGTGACCAGCTCGTGCACGGCCAGGACGAGATCCTCGGCCAGATCGCCGGTGAGACCGGCGGCGGCTATCCGTGCGGCGAGCAGGTGCCGCAACGGTGTCACTGTCTGTGATGTGAACGACTCGGAAAGCAGGCAGGTCTCCTCGCCGACCCCCGACATCGGGCCGCCGGTGCCACCGGCGTCCGGTTGGGCGAGGTTGCTCATGCAGGCAGATTACGTCGTCCTCCAGCATCTGCGACTCTTGCTGAACAGCAAGCATCGCGGTTCGGGCGCTGCTCGGGCGCTGGCTAGCATGATCGAATGCCACAGCTCGCCGCGATCGTCATCCATTGCCGTGATCCGTACCTGATGGCCCCGTTCTGGAGTCGGGTCACCGGTCTGCCGGTGGCGCCCGAGGATCGGGTCAAACTCACCGCACGTACTCTCGGGCCCACCGAGTCGGTGCTGCTGAGCGACCCGGCCGGGACCGGACCGGACATCTGGATCGCCCCCGCCGGGGACCTGCCGCCGGTCGGCCGGATCCACCTGGACCTGGCCGCCGAGGACGACGAACTGGCGGCGGTGGTGGCCGCCGGGGCCACCGTGCGGCGTACCCTGCCGCGCTGGACCGTGCTCAGCGACCCGGAGGGCAACGAGTTCTGCCTGTTCCGCCGGCACTGAACGGGTTCCGACGGCGGTGAGCCGGGGTCCGGTCAGCCGGTTGTGGCCGGGCGGTCGGCCGGGCGGGTCAGCGCGCCGGTGGTCTCCAGGATCAGCGTCGCGACCGCCTCGGGATCGTCGCTCATCGGCACGTGCCCGCATCCGGACAGGGTCTGCACACGGGCACCCGGCAGGTCGGCGCGGGCCCGCTCGGCCTGGTGGACGCCGAAGATGCGATCTCGGTCACCCCAGCCGATGGTGACCGGTGTCGCGCACGCGCCCAGTGCGGCGCAGTCGACCCGGTAGCCCCGGGCGGCGCGGGCGACGGTGCCGAAACCGGCGCATCGGCGCAGGGCGAGGGCGTCGGCCAGGGCCCGCTCGGCGTCCAGCGCCGCCGGACGGGCCACCAGCGGGCCGAAGCACCACGCGCGCAGCCCCGGCGACCGCAGCGCGGCCCGCATCAGCGGTGTGGGCAGGTGGCTGGTGACCCGCATCCAGCTCAGGGCGCGCAGCGCCCGGCGGCGTTCGGCGTCGGTGAAGAACCCGGCGGGGGAGAGCGCGGTGACCGAGGCGGCCAGTCCGGAGGCGGCCAGTTCCAGGCCGATCGCCCCGCCGAGGCTGTACCCGGCGACGTGCGGCCGGTCCAGCCCCCATTCGGCGAGTACCGGCCGGATCGTCGCGACGATGGCCGCCATGTCGGTGGGCATCCCGGTCGGCGGCACCGGGGACTCGCCGAAGCCGGGCAGGTCGATCGCGATCACGTCGTGATGCGCGGCGAGCCGGTCGAAGATCGGGTCCCACGCCTGGTGCCGGTGCCCGATGCCGTGCACGAGCAGCAGCGGTTGCCCGGTCCCGGCCCGCCGGAAACGCAGTGTCACGAGCCGCCCCCCTCCACCGAGGTACGCCCGAAGGAGCGACCGAGCACACGTACCTCGTCCTCCATCTGCGCGACCATGGTCGTACCGCCGAAGCGGCTGATCACCGCGTCGGCCAGCCGGCTCTGCGCGATCGGCCGCAACGCCCCGACCAGGCCGATCGAACGCGGTATGTAGACCTTGCGGCGGCGACGCTCGATGCCGCGCAGCAGCTCCTCGGCGCACCGCTCCACGCCGACCACGGTGTTCAGCGGCCAGGGCAGCCGGCGTTGGGCCTGCCGGAACGAGGCCAGGTCGTCGCGCAGGTCACGGACCAGATCGGTGTCGATCCAGATCGGATGCGCGGTGCCCACGGTGAGGCCGTGCCGGCGGTTCTCCAGGCGCAGGACGTTGCCGAACTGCTCCGCACCCGCCTTCGACGCGCAGTACGCGGCCATCCCTGGCATCGCGCCGAAGGCCGCCGCCGAGGAGACGATCAGCACGTGCCCCCGGGCGGCGAGCACCTGCGGCAGGGCCGCGCTGACGGTACGCACCACGCCGGTGAGGTTGACCTCGATGGTGCGCGCGAGCGCGTCGACCGGCCCGAGCGCGACCGTCCCCAGGTTCGCGATGCCGGCGTTGGCCACCACCACGTCGATGCCGCCGTACCGCTCGACGGTGGAGGTGACGGCGTCGTCCAGCGCGGACTGGTCGGTCACGTCCGCCTCGTACCAGTGCCCGTCCAGCTCGGCGGCGAGCTGCCGCAGCAGCGCCGGCTCCAGGCCGACCAGCGCGACGCGGGCGCCTCGGGCTGCGGCGCCCCGGGCCAGCGCGGCGCCGATGCCCCGGGCCGCTCCGGTGATCAGGATCGTCCGGTCGCGAAGGTCGTACCGCATCGGCGTGCTCCCTGTCCCGGTCGGCGCCGCCGGTGGTGGTGGCGCGGTGGGCGACGGGACGGAACCAGACCGTACCGCGACCGCCGGGCGGCAGCTCGTCGGAGGCACCGACCGGGCGTCGGCGGCCCGTCCCGGCGTCGTCCTGCTGCGGACATCGGGGCGGACATCGGGAAGGATCGGCCCGACGACCACGACGAGAAGGAGACCCCCGCATGGCTGACTTCGTCGGCGCCGTGGACCAGGGCACCACCAGCACCCGCTTCATGATCTTCGACCACGGTGGCCGCGAGATCGGTCGTCACCAGCTCGAACACCAGCAGATCCTGCCGCGCGCCGGGTGGGTGGAGCACAACCCGCTGGAGATCTGGGAGCGGACCCGGACCGTCGTGCGTACGGCCCTGAACACGCACGGCATCGCCGCCTCCGATCTCGCGGCGCTGGGCGTCACCAACCAGCGGGAGACGACGGTGGTGTGGAACCCGCGCACCGGTCAGCCGTACTACAACGCCATCGTCTGGCAGGACACCCGTACCGACCGGATCGCCGCGGCGCTGGAGCGCGACGGCCGGGGCGACGTGATCCGCCGCCGGGCCGGCCTACCCCCGGCGACCTACTTCTCCGCCGGCAAGATCCAGTGGATCCTGGAGAACGTCGACGGGGTTCGGGCCGCCGCCGGTCGCGGCGAGGCGGTCTTCGGCAACACCGACACCTGGCTGCTCTGGCACCTCACCGGCGGCCCGGACGGCGGGGTGCACGTCACCGACGTCACCAACGCCAGCCGGACCATGCTGATGGACCTGGAGACGCTGGACTGGGACGACGAGCTGCTGTCGTTCTTCGACATCCCCCGGTCCATGCTGCCGGCCATCCGTCCCTCGTCCGACCCGGACGCCTACGGCAGCACCCGGCCCGACGGACCCTTCGGGGGGCCGGTCCGGATCACCGGCGACCTGGGGGACCAGCAGGCGGCCACCGTCGGGCAGGTCTGCTTCGCGCCCGGCGAGGCGAAGAACACCTACGGCACGGGCAACTTCATGCTGCTCAACACCGGCACGGAGTTGGTCCGGTCGAAGGCGGGCCTGCTCACCACCGTGTGCTACCAGTTCGCCGGAGCGGACCCGGTCTATGCGCTGGAGGGGTCGATCGCGGTCACCGGCTCGGCCGTGCAGTGGCTGCGCGACCAACTCAAGATCATCAACAGTGCGGCGCAGAGCGAGGACCTGGCCCGCCAGGTCTCCGACAACGGCGGGGTGTACTTCGTGCCCGCCTTCTCCGGATTGTTCGCCCCGTACTGGCGGTCCGACGCGCGCGGGGCCATCGTCGGGCTGTCCCGCTACAACACCGACGCCCACATCGCGCGGGCCACCCTGGAGGCCATCTGCTACCAGAGTCGGGACGTCGCCGAGGCGATGGCCCAGGACTCGGGCGTGGCCCTGGAGTGCCTGAAGGTCGACGGCGGCGTGACCGTCAACGACCTGTGCATGCAGTTGCAGGCGGACATCCTCGGGGTGCCGGTGAGCCGGCCGGTGGTCGCCGAGACCACCGCCCTCGGTGCCGCGTACGCCGCCGGTCTGGCGGTCGGCTTCTGGCGGGACACCGACGAGCTGCGGGCGAACTGGAACGAGAGCCGCCGCTGGCAGCCGACCTGGTCGCCGCAGGAACGGGCGACCGGCTATGCCGGCTGGCAGAAGGCGGTACGCCGCACCCTCGACTGGGTCGACGTGGACTGACCGGGGCGGCGATGCGACCGTCGGCGTTTCGGTCACGTTTCGTTTGCGCGCCATTACTGCGTGTTGGTGTCGCGTTCCCGGGATGTCCGGTCGGTCTGCCTTAGCATCCCGATGTCCGGCAGGTGCCGGTGTGGGACAGGGAGGGGCAAACATGCGGATCACGCGGGCCATCGTGGCGATCGTGGTCGTGTTGTCGGCCGGCGTGCTCGCGGGCACGGCGAACGCGGCGGAGCCGTCACCGTTCACCGTGGTCAACGGGTCGATCAACCCGGCGACCGGCACGCCCGTGCCGGCGTCGGGCACCCACGCCACGCTGTGGCGCAACAGCAGTAACGCCACCACCGTGTTGCAGGGCTCCGGCCAACTGGTGATCGGCGTGATCGGCGACGAGTGCGACGGCTGGCCGGTCGTCCGGGTGAGCGTCGGCGGCCAGCCGGTCGGCGAGGTGACCGTCGCGAGCGCCACCGACTACGGCAGCTACCTCGTCGGCGCGCCGCTGGCGGACGGGCGGCACTCGGTCCGCATCGAGTTGGTCAACGACCGCTTCACCGCCACCTGCGACCGCAACGTGCACGTGGCGTACGCCCGGACGGAGGCGGCCGGGCCGGTCGACACCACGTTCGGCTTCGCGGTCGTGCCGGACACCCAGGAGGAGGTGCTGACCGCGGGCGACACCCGGATGCGGCAGCGCATCGACTGGCTGGTGGCCCAGCGCGCCGCCCTGGACCTGCGCTTCGTCACGCACTCCGGGGACGTGGTCAACTACGACACCCCCGACCACGTGCAGTACGCCCGGGCCAGTGCCGCCCTGCGTCCGCTGGAGGCGGCCGGCCTGCCGTACACGCTGGCGGTGGGCAACCACGACACCCAGGTCTTCGGTCCCGACGGCGCGCTGCGCAGCCCGGCCGGGCCGTTGCTGCGCGACACCACCACCTTCAACCGGTACTTCACCGTCGACCGCTTCGGGGTGGCCGGGGGGCGGTTCGAACCGGGCAAGGTGGACAACGTCTTCGCCACCTACCGCGCCGGTGGGGTGCAGTGGCTGGTGTTGACCCTGGAACTGTGGCCCCGACGGGCGGCGGTCGCCTGGGCGCAGCAGGTCGTCGCGGCGCACCCCCGGCACAACGTGATCGTGGTGACCCACCACTTCCTGGAGAGCGACGCCACCATCGGCCAGAGCGCCGGCTTCGGGTCGACGAGCCCGCAGTACGTCTTCGACAACCTGATCCGGCGGTACGCCAACATCCGGTTCGTCTTCTCCGGACACACCGGCACCGCGGCGTCGCGGGTGGACACCGGGCTGCACGGCAACCGGATCCACTCGTTCCTGCAGACGTTCCACTCGCCCCGGACCAACCCGGTCCGACTGGTGGAGATCGACACCGCCGCGAACTCGCTGCGCACCTGGATCTACGCCCCGTACACCGACGAGAACTTCCCAGCCCACACCCGCACCTACCCCAACCTCAACCTGATCCGCTAACCCCCCTCCTCCCACCCACCCCCCATCGCCCCGCCCGGCCCCCGCCCCGCCCGGTCCCGTCCGCCGCGGTTGATCAAGAAGTTTTGGTCGCCCTGGGCGCGCGAATCGCGCCCAAACTTCTTGATCAACGCGGATGGCGGGGCGCGGGGAGCGGGGCGCCGGTGGCGGGGCGCGGGGCGGGGAGCGGCGGGGTGGGTTTGGGTTTTGCGACGTCTCGCAATTAGCTCGAAACCGTCTCAGTATTGTTGTCGGATTCGAGATGGCGGTAGACGGTGGCTCGGGACACCCCGAACTCGGCGGCGATCTCGTCGGCCGAGTGGGTGCCCGCCAGGTGCATCCGGCGGGCTGCCGACACCTGGTCCGGGCTCATCGAACGCGGGCGTCCCGGGCGCCGTCGGCCGGCGCGTGAACGCGGGTCGACGGTGGCCGGGGCGTTGGTGGCCGGCGTGCTGGTGGCGGCTCCGGCGTTGGTGGCGGCTCCGGCACTGGCGGTGGCTCCAGCGTTGGGGGTGGCTCCAGCGTTGGGGGTGGCTCCAGCGTTGGGGGTGGCTCCAGCGTTGGGGGTGGCTCCAGCGTTGGGGGTGGCTCCGGCGGGGTCGGCGGCGGTCGGCGGGGCGCTCGGCGACGCGGTCTGCGACGTGGCGGGTGGGGGGTCTGCGAGCAGGCGGCGGACGCCGTCGAGCATGTCCTCGCGCAGCGCCTCTGCGGGCACCTCGGCGAGGAAGAGCACCGGGTCGCCGCACATCGCGAGCGCCTGCACCGCCCGGACACGTTCCCGCACGCCCGGGTTCGGCCCGGCCACGATCTCGTTGGCCCGCATGGCGATCTGCATCAGGCTCTGGTAGTCGGTGCCCTGGCCGACCAGCGCCAGGTCGTGATAGAGCATGCCCAGCGAGTGCCGGTGGCCCAGCATGACGTCCACCCAGCCCTCCAGCAGCGCCCACCGGGCCTGCGGCGCCGGTAGCGCCTCGGCCCGGTCGAGCAGCTCCTCCAGGTCCCGCACGAACGGCGCGGCGAGATCGCTGAGCAGGTGTGCCTTGCTGGGGAAGTGATAGAGGATCGCCGCCTTGGTCAGTCGCAGGCGCTCGGCGATCTGGCGTAGCGAGGTGCGTTGGTAGCCCTGCTCGGTGAACATCTGCAGGGCCGTACGCAGGATCCGGCTGCGCGTGTCGTCGACTTCCTCCCAGGTCATGGCGTTCAGCCTAGCCCCTCCTGACCGCCGGACGGGGACCTGCGCGAAACCACTTACCGTCGGTCAGTACAGTGGGGTGGTCGGCACACCGAGCGACAGGAGGCACCCATGTCCGTGATCTCGATCGAGAACCTCGTCAAGACCTTCGGCGGAGTACGTGCCCTCGACGGGCTCGACCTGACGGTGGAACCGGGGGAGGTGCACGGCTTCCTGGGACCCAACGGCGCGGGCAAGTCCACCACCATCCGGATCGTGCTCGGCCTGTTGCGCCGCGACTCCGGGCAGGTACGCGTCCTCGACGGCGACCCGTGGCGGGACGCGGTCGCGCTGCACCGGCGGTTGGCGTACGTACCCGGTGACGTCAACCTCTGGCCCAACCTCACCGGCGGCGAGGCGATCGACCTCTTCGGCGCGTTGCGCGGCGGTCTCGACGAGCGCCGCCGCGACGAGCTGCTGCGACGCTTCGAGCTGGACCCGACGAAGAAGTGCCGCACCTATTCCAAGGGCAACCGGCAGAAGGTCGCCATCGTCGCCGCCTTCGCCTCCGGCGTGGAGCTGTACGTCCTGGACGAACCCACGTCCGGTCTGGACCCGCTGATGGAGGCGGTGTTCCAGGAGGAGGTCCGCACCCTCACCCAGGCCGGTGCGAGCGTGCTGCTCTCCAGCCACGTGCTCGCCGAGGTGGAGGCGCTCTGCGACCGGGTCAGCATCATCCGGGACGGGCGCACCGTGGAGTCCGGCAGCCTCGCCGAGCTGCGCCACCTGGCGCGTACCACGGTGACCGTCGAGACCGCACGGCCGCTGACCGGGCTGGCGGAGCTGCCCGGCGTACACGAGGTCCGGCCGGTCGACGGCCGGGTCAAGCTGGAGGTGGAGCCGGCGCACCTGGACAGTCTCCTCGGTCACCTGGTCCGCTTCGAGGTCCGCGCCCTGACCAGCACGCCGCCCACCCTGGAGGAGCTGTTCCTGCGGCACTACGGCGACAGCGCCGGCGTCGAGCGGCCGGGGGTCGACAACGAGCGGCAGACCACCGCCGGAGGTGCCCGATGAGCGCCTTCACCGGCACCGGGCGACTCGCCCGCCTCGCGCTGCGTCGGGACCGGACCCGCCTGGCCGTCTGGATCCTCGGCACCCCGCTGATCGGCTACGGCCTGGCCGAGAGCGTCGCCGGCCTCTATCCGGACGAGCAGACCCGCCTCGGGTACGCCGAGACCGCGCTGTCCAGTGTGGTCGCCCGCGCCTTCAACGGTCCGATCGCGAGCGCCGACCTCGGTGCGGTGGTGGTCGCCGAGACGTACCTCACCCTCACCCTGCTCGCCGCGCTGCTGAGCACCTTCGCGGTGGTCCGGCACACCCGGCAGAACGAGGAGACCGGGCGCGCCGAACTGCTCGGCGCCAACGTCGTCGGCCGGTACGCCCTGCTGACCGCCGCCCTGCTGGTGGTGGTCGGCGCGAACCTGGCCTCCGCCGCGCTGCTCGTCCTGGCCTTCGTCGGCGCCGGACTCCCGGTCGTCGGCTCGGTGGCCGCCGCCTCGGCGATCGGCGGGGTCGGTGTCGCCTTCACCGGCGTCGCGGCCGTCACCGCGCAGGTCTCGGTCAGCTCGCGGAGCGCGAACGCGCTCGCCGCCGCCACTGTGGGCGTCGCGTTCCTGCTGCGCGCCGCCGGTGACGTGCTCGGCGAGCGTGGCGGCGACGGCACCCGACTGGACAGCGCCTGGCCGACCTGGCTCTCGCCGCTCGGCTGGGGCACGCAGGTACGCGCCTTCGGCACCGAACGATGGTGGGTCCTCGCACTGCCGCTGGTCCTGCTGGTGGCCGGGGTCGCGCTGGCGTACCTGCTGGCCGAACGCCGTGACCTCGGCGCCGGGCTGCTGGCCGCGCGGCGTGGACCGGCCCGAGCGGGCTCGGGGCTGCTCGGGCCGGTCGGCCTGACCTGGCGGTTGCAGCGGGGCGCACTGGCCGGTTGGACGGTGGCGGTGGTGGTGCTCGGCCTCTCCATGGGGGTGGCCGGTCACGAGGTGGACGCGATGATCGCCGAGAACCCGGCGGCGGCCGAGGCGATCGCCCAGCTCGGCGGTGGGGCGGAACTGGTCGACGCGTACCTGGCCGCGATCCTCGGCCTGTACGCGCTGACCATCGGCGCGTACGTCGTGCAGGCCCTGCTGCGGACCCGCAACGACGAGTCCGACGGCATCCTGGAGGCGTTGCTGGCGACGGCGGTGAGCCGGACCCGGTGGCTCGGTACGCAGGTGTGCGGCGCGGTGCTCGGCGCGGTGTGGCTGGTGCTGCTGGCCGGGCTCACCACCGGCCTCGGGTACGGCCTGGCGGCCGGTGACCCGATCGGCTGGACGGTCGAGCTGGGCGGGGCGGCGCTGCTGCGGTTGCCCGCCCTACTGGTGCTCGTCGGGGTGGTGACCGCCCTGTTCGGCGCGGTGCCGCGCTGGTCGGTGGCGCTGAGCTGGACGGTGCTGATCGCCTTCCTGCTGCTCGGGCAGTTGGGCGCGGTGCTGGAGTTGCCGCAGGCGGCGCTGAACCTGTCGCCCTTCACCCACGTGCCCTCGGTGCCCGCCGCCGACCTCACGGTGCTGCCCCTGGTGGTGCTCACCGCCGTGGCAGCCGTGCTGCTGGCCGTCGGACTGGGCGCGTTCCGGCGGCGCGACACCCCGACCTGAGTGAAAGGAGGGGACCCCTGCTAACGCCTCGTGCATAGCAGGGGTCCCCTCCTTACATCCGACCCCGCGCTACGCCGAAACCCGCGCTACACCGAAACCCCGCGCTACAACACCTGCGACAGGAACCGGCGCAGACGCGGATGCTCGGCCGACTCGAAGATGGAGGCCGGCTCGCCCGCCTCCAGCACCACACCGGCGTCCATGAACGCGACGGTGTCGGCGACCTCGCGCGCGAAGCCCATCTCGTGGGTCACCACCACCATGGTCATGCCCTGCGACGAGAGGTCCGCCATCAACGTCAGCACGCCCTTGACCAGCTCCGGGTCCAGCGCCGAGGTGGCCTCGTCGAAGAGCATCACCTGCGGCTGCATGGCCAGCGCCCGGGCGATGGCCACCCGCTGCTGCTGCCCGCCGGACAGGTGCGCCGGCCGGGAGTCGGCCTTCGCCGCCAGCCCCACCCGGTCCAGGTGGGTACGCGCCACCGCCACCGCCTCGTCCTCGCCGAGCTTGCGGATGCGCCGCAACGCGACGGTGATGTTGCGCAGCACGCTCATGTGCGGGAACAGGTTGAACTGCTGGAACACCATGCCGACCCGCTGCCGCAGGGCGTCCGGGTCGTCGCGCAGCACGCTGCGACCGTCCAGCAGCACGTCACCCTTGTCCGGTTCGAGCAGCCGGTTGACGGTCCGCAGCAGCGTCGACTTGCCGGATCCGGACGGGCCGATCACACAGGCGGTCGCGCCGCGTGCGACGTCCAGGTCCACCCCGCGCAGCACCTGGTGACGGCCGAAGGCCAGGTGTACGTCGCGCAGGCTCAGGCTGACCGAGGTGCTCATCGTTGGTTGCCTCCGGCGGCGCCGGGCAGCGCCAGGTCGAGGTCGTCGGGGTCGTCACCGGCCGGTCCGGTCGCCGGGCGGCCGTGCCGCAGCCGCCGGTCGATCCAGTTGACGACGTGCGTCAGCGGCACGGTCAGGGTCAGATAGAAGAGCCCGGCCAGCAGCAACGCCGACTGGTTGCCGGTGTTGGCCGCGTAGTCCTGCCCGATCCGGAACAGCTCCCGCTGGCTGGCCAGCAGACCGAGGAAGTAGACCAGGCTGGAGTCCTTGATCAGCGCGATGAGCTGGTTCACCCAGGCCGGCAGGACCCGCCGGACACCCTGCGGGATCACCACCACCCGCATCGACTCCCACCAGGAGAAACCCAGCGCGCGTGCGGCCTCCACCTGGGTCGCCTCCACCGACTGGATGCCGGAGCGGAAGATCTCCCCGATGTACGCCGCCGCGATCAGCGACAGCGCCAGGATCCCCAGCGGGTACGGGTTCGGTCCCCACACCTGCATGCCCAACGGCGCCAGACCGACCCCGATCAGCAGGATCGTCGCCGCCGCCGGCAGGCCACGGAACACGTCGGTGTAGACCCGGGCCGGCCACCGCAACCAGCGGGTACGCGAGATGCCCGCGACGGCCAGCACGATGCCCATGGCCGAGCCGAGCAGGGCGGCGGTGACCGCCAGGATCAGCGTGTTCGGCAACCCGACGGTGATCATCTCGGGCAGCGCCTCGCGCATCGACTCCCAGTCGAAGAACGTCTCCCACAGGGTGCGCAACGGATCCACGGTCGACCTCCGCCCTACTCGCTCGTCGTCCTACCTCAGGAGGCGGCCGGCGCCGACACGTCGCCGCTGCCCGGGGTGAAGTCGGCCGGGATCGGCCGACCCGGGTAGTACTGCTCCTGCAGGCGGGTCCAGGTGCCGTCGGCGATCACCTCGTCCAGCGCCCGGTTCAGCGCCTCGCGCAGCAGGTCGTTGCCCTTTGCCACGGCGTACGCGGTAGGTGCCGGGCTGAGCTCCTTCGCCGCGACCTTGATCCTGCCGCCGCTGTCGGCGGCGGTCTTCTCACCGATCTCGGCCGGGGCGATCCAGGCGTCCGCGGTGCCGGCCTTGAGCTGGTTGATCGCGCCGTTGTAGTCCGGCACCCGCACCGGGTCGAGGCCGCGCCCGGTGGCGTAGTCGTCCTGGACGGTGCCCTGCACGACCACCACCCGCTTGCCGGACAACTCGTCGAAGCTCGCCAGCGTCGAACCGGCGGGCACGTCGAGCCCGAAGTAGCCGAAGTCGTAGCCGTTGCCGAAGTCGACCGTCTTCTTCCGCGCCTCGGTGATCGTGATCGAGGAGCTGCCGACGTCGAACTTGCGGTTGTTGACCTGGGCCAGCAGCCCGGAGAAGTCGGTGCCGACGAACTCCACCCGCAGCCCGAGCTTGTCGGCGGCGGCGACCAGCAGGTCGTTGTCGAACCCGGTGAACTGGCCGTCCTTGAGATAGACGTTCGGCGGCGCGTCGGTGAGCGTGCCGGCCCGCAGCACCCCCGGCTGGAGCAGGTTGTACGGGTTGTCGGCGGGGTCGCCGTCCGAGCCGCAGGCGGTGAGGGCGGTGGCGGCGAGCACGGCGGTGACGCCGACGGCGGCGGCCCGGGTCAGGGCAGGAAGGAAGCGCACAGGTGTCTCCTGATCGAGCGGCGGCGGGCACACGCGTGCCACGCCGACGGTCCGCCGTGGGACGGACCGCGAAGGGTGGGAAAGGGAACGAGGTGGTCGTCCGACCGGGTGGGTCGGCGGCCGGGTGGCGACGCGGTCAGCTACACGCGGCGCTGCACACCCGCATCATGTCGACGTGCCGGCGCCGGGTCAGGCCCAGGCAGGCCACAGGTCGATCGGGGTACGCCATGGTTCTCCTCGAGGTCGTGATGACCTGGGACACCAGGCCACGCTTGCACCGGAGGTCGCTCCGATGCCTGGTCCTCACCCGGGGCACCCCTGCGCGGACGAGGGTTGCCGGCCAGCGAGCCGGGGCTTGACGCTGGCGCTCTTGACCTGTCGCCGAGGCTAGCAGCCGGTGACGGGGCAGCGTCCACCCGTTATGACGACCCTCACGCGGGGTGTTGCCCGCCGCCCGCGTGATCCCTTACGGTCTGCTCAGCGGTGGGCGGTGCGGTCCGCATCCGACCCGACACCGCCGGTGGTCCGTCACGCGGACCTGGGGAGGTGGAAACCCCGGGCCCCGCGCACGTGGCGGTCGGGACCGGCGGGCGAACCCCGACCGGCGGTCGGCGCGTCGAGGCGCCGGGCCGACGGTGTCCGGGGGCGCGGACACCCACCGGGAGCACCCCGTGTATCTCACCCCCCACGAGCAGGACCGCCTGCTCGTCCACGTGGCGGCGGACGTCGCCCGGCGTCGCCGCGAGCGCGGCCTGCGCCTCAACTACCCGGAAGCCGTCGCGGTGCTCACCGCCTTCCTGCTCGAAGGCGCCCGCGACGGGGCGACCGTGGTCGACCTGATGGCCTCCGGCCGCACCGTCCTGACCCGGGACGACGTGCAGGACGGCATCCCCGAGTTGCTGAGGGAGGTGCAGGTGGAGGCGACGTTCCCGGACGGCACCAAGCTGGTGACGGTGCACCACCCGATCCCGTGATCCCCGGGGAGATCCTGCCGGCGGCTCGGCCGGTGGAGATCAACGCCGGGCGTCCGGTGACCACGCTGCTCGTGGTGAACACCGGCGACCGGCCGGTGCAGGTCGGGTCGCACTACCACTTCGCCGAGGCCAACCCGGCCCTGGACTTCGACCGGGCCGCCGCCTGGGGACAGCGCTTGGCCGTACCGGCCGGGACGTCCGTGCGTTTCGAACCGGGCGTGAGCCGCACCGTGGACCTGGTGCCGCTGCGCGGCGCGCGGATCGTGCCCGGCCTGCGCGGCGAGTGCGCCGGCCCGCTGGACCAGGCCCCGACGACGGCGGTGCCCGACGGCGGCGCGCAGCGGAGCGGAGCGACGGCATGAGCCTGGTGGAGCGGGAGCGCTACGTCGCGCTCTACGGGCCGAGCACCGGCGACCGGATCCGGTTGGCCGACACGAACCTGCTGATCGAGGTCGAGCACGACCACTGTGCCGGCGGCGACGAGGCGGTCTTCGGCGGCGGCAAGGTGATCCGCGAGTCGATGGGCCAGTCCCGGGCCACCCGGGCCGAGGGCGCCCTGGACACGGTCGTCACCGGCGCGGTGGTCCTCGACCACTGGGGCGTGGTCAAGGCCGACGTGGGGATCCGCGACGGGCGGATCGTCGCGCTGGGCCGGGCGGGCAACCCGGACACCATGGACGGTGTGCACCCGGAGCTGGTGATCGGACCGGCGACCGAGGTGATCGCCGGCAACGGCCGGATCCTCACCGCCGGGGCGGTCGACACCCACGTGCACTTCATCTGCCCGCAGATCGTCACCGAGGCGCTGGCCGGTGGGGTCACCACCCTGGTCGGCGGCGGCACCGGACCGGCCGAGGGGACCCGGGCCACCACCGTCACGCCGAACGCCTGGCACCTGGCCCGGATGCACGAGGCGCTGGACGCGTTCCCGGTCAACGTGCTGCTGCTCGGCAAGGGCAACACGGTCTCCGCCGAGGCGCTCTGGGAGCAGTTGCGGGCCGGTGCCGGCGGCTTCAAGCTGCACGAGGACTGGGGCACCACCCCGGCCGCGATCGACGCGTGCCTGCGGGTGGCGGACGCCTCGGGCGTGCAGGTCTCCATCCACACCGACACCCTCAACGAGGCCGGGTTCGTCGCGGACACCCTGCGGGCGATCGGCGGCCGGGCGATCCACTCGTACCACACCGAGGGGGCCGGGGGCGGGCACGCGCCGGACATCATCACCGTCGCCGGGGAACCGAACGTGCTGCCCTCGTCGACCAACCCGACCCGTCCGTACACCCGCAACACGCTGGCCGAACACCTCGACATGCTGATGGTCTGCCACCACCTCAACCCGGCGGTGCCGGAGGACCTGGCGTTCGCCGAGAGCCGGATCCGGCCGTCCACGATGGCCGCCGAGGACCTGCTGCACGACCTGGGCGCGATCTCGATCATCGGCTCCGACTCGCAGGCGATGGGCCGGGTCGGCGAGGTCGTGCTGCGGACCTGGCAGAGCGCGCACGTGATGAAGGCGCGGGTGGGGGCGTTGCCCGGTGACGGTGCCGCCGACAACCACCGGGCCCGGCGGTACGTGGCGAAGTACACCATCTGCGCGGCCATGGCCAACGGACTCGACCACGAGATCGGCTCGGTCGAGCCGGGCAAGCTCGCGGACCTGGTGCTCTGGGAACCGGCGTTCTTCGGCGTCCGACCGCACCTGGTGATCAAGGGCGGGTTCATCGCGTACGCCCAGATGGGGGACGCGAACGCCTCGATCCCGACGCCGCAGCCGATGCTGCCCCGCCCCATGTTCGGCGCGTACGGCGTGGCGGCCGCCGCCACCAGCCTGGCGTTCGTGGCACCCGCCGCGCTCGACGCCGGGCTGCGCCTGGACGTGCGTCGCCGGGTGGTGCCGGTGGCCGACGTACGGCAGCGCGGCAAGGCCGACCTGCCGGAAAACGGTGCGCTGCCGCGCATCGAGGTGGACCCGGACACCTTCACCGTCCGCATCGACGGCGAGGTGGTCGAACCCGACCCGGTGACCGAGTTGCCGATGGCCCAGCGCTACTTCCTGTTCTGATGAGCGCGCCGACCATGCTCCTGCTGCTCGCCGACGGGCGGTTCCCGGCCGGGGCGCACGCCCACTCGTCGGGGCTGGAGGCGGCTGTCGCGGCCGGGCGGGTGACCGACCTGGCCACGTTGGGGGAGTACCTGCGCGGGCGGCTGGCCACCGCCGGGCTGGTCGCGGCGGCGTTCGCGGCGGCGTCCCGTCGGGCCGCCCGGTCGGCCGGACGCCGGGACCTGCTGGGGCGGCTCGACGCCGAACTGGACGCCCGGACCGCGTCGCCGGCCCAACGGGCGGTGTCCCGTCGCCAGGGCCGGGCGCTGCTGCGGGCCGGGCGGGAGATCTGGCCCGGTGACACCTTCGACGACCTGCCCGCCAGGCCGCCCGGCCCGCACCAGCCGCTGGTGCTGGGGTTGGTCGGCGCCGCGGCCGGTCTGGACCCGGCGCAGGTCGCCACGGTCGCCGCCCACGCGACGGTGACCGGTTCGGCAAGCGCCGCCGTACGTCTGCTGGGCCTCGATCCCTACCGGGTGCAGGCCCTGCTGGTGCGGCTCACGGTCGCCTGCGACGCCACCGCGGCGCGGGCGGCGCGGGCCGCCGAGGAACCACCGGAGCGGCTGCCGGCCGCCGCCGCTCCGCTCGCCGACATCCATGCCGAAGTTCATGTCACCTGGGAGGTGCGTCTCTTTGCGTCCTGAGACCGAGCACGACGAGTCCGTTCCCCACACCCACCCGGAACCCGGTGTCGACCCGCACGCCCCGCTGCCCGCCGCGTCACGGGCGCTGCGGGTCGGCATCGGCGGTCCGGTCGGCTCCGGAAAGACGGCGCTGGTCGCCGCGCTGTGCCGGGCCTTCGCCGACGAGTTGCGGCTGGCGGTGGTGACCAACGACATCTACACCACCGAGGACGCCGACTTCCTCAAGCGGGCCGGGGTGCTCGACCCGGACCGGATCCGGGCCGTGGAGACCGGCTGCTGCCCGCACACCGCGATCCGTGACGACATCGGTGCCAACCTGGACGCGGTCGACGAGTTGGCCGAGGCGCTGGGTCCGCTGGACCTGGTGCTGGTGGAGAGCGGTGGGGACAACCTGACCGCCACCTTCAGCCGGGGTCTGGTGGACCGGCAGATCTTCGTGGTCGACGTGGCCGGCGGGGACAAGGTGCCGCGCAAGGGTGGCCCCGGCGTGACCGCCGCCGACCTCCTGGTGATCAACAAGACGGACCTGGCCCCGATGGTC
This sequence comes from Micromonospora sp. NPDC003241, assembly GCF_053589795.1. Taxonomy (NCBI): domain Bacteria; kingdom Bacillati; phylum Actinomycetota; class Actinomycetes; order Micromonosporales; family Micromonosporaceae; genus Micromonospora; species Micromonospora sp. NPDC003241. The sequence goes on from NZ_JBSFSO010000004.1 coordinate 157,365, forward strand.
GGTGCCGACCTGTCGGTCATGGACCGGGACGCGCGGGCCCGCCGGGGCGACCTGCCCACCGTCTTCCAGTCCATCACCGAGGATCCACTGGCCTCCCGGGTCGCCGCCTGGATCCGGCACGAGCTGGCCCACCACCGGGCCGCGACCGCGCACGCCGACCACCCGGTACCCGCCGGGCAGGCCTGATGCGGGCCACCGCCCGGCTGACGGCCCGCGTCGACCGACGCGGCCGCACGGTCCTGACGGAGCTGCGCGGGGAGAGCCCGCTGCTGCTGCGCCAGGTGCCGGCGTCGGGCGGTGGCGCCACGGTGTACGTCGTCGGCGGTGCGGCCGGTCCGCTCGCCGGCGACGACCTGCGGCTGGACGTCGAGGTGGGCCCCGGTGCGGTGGTCCGCGTCCGCACCGTGGCCGCCTCGATCGCCCTGCCCGGCCGTCCCGGCGCGGTCTCCCGGATGCTGGTCCGGGTGACCGTCGCCGCCGACGCCACGCTGCACTGGCTGCCGGAGCAACTGGTCGCGGCGGCGGGCTGCGCGCACGTGGCCGACGCCCAGGTGGACGTCGCCGAGGGCGGCACCCTGCACTGGCGCGACGAACTGATCTGCGGCCGACACCGGGAGGCACCCGGCAACGCCGAGGTCGTCACCCGGGTCGACCTCGGCGGTCGGCCGCTGCTGCGACAGTCGCTGGCGGTCGGGCCGGACGCATCCGGCTGGGCCGGACCGGCGGTGCTCGGCGGCGCTCCCGCCACCGGCTCACTGCTCCTGGTCGACCCGACCGCACCGGCCGAGCCTGCGGCGGTACGGGGCACGGTCGCCCGGCTACCGCTGGCCGGCGGTCCGGCCACCCTGTGGACCGCCACCGCCCCGGACGCGCACACCCTGCGCACGTACCTCACCCCAACGGCGACGGCGTTCCCGGCCGACGACCGGATCGCCCGAGTCGGGTGAGGCCATCCCGACGACCGTTCCGCTCCACTCTGGAGTGAGGTCCAGCGGAAGATGGGTGGGTATGGCAGGGTGTGTCCGGTGCCGGCGATCCCGCCGGTGGCACGCCGGACCAGAGGAGTGACAATGGCCGAGCAGATGAGTCGTCGGGCCGCGATCGGGATCGGTGCCGCTGCGGCGGCCCTGGTGGCGACACCGGCCGGTGCCGCCGCCGCGCCGAGTACGCCGACTGCCAGGGACGCGTCCGGCCCTGGTGGAGCGCAGGCGCTGATCCGGCGTACCTATCGACAGCAGAAGGCACGGGCGGGCGGCGTGTGGCACTCGCACGTGGCGATGGTGGACGGCTCCGGTGCACTGCGGACCGTGGTGGCCGACGACGCCGACCGGGTGACGCACGGCTACAGCGTGCAGAAGCTGGCCGTCGCGGTGGCGGTGCTGGACAAGATCGACCGAGGTGAGCTGGCGCTCGGCCAGCGCCTCGACCTGACCGGCGACATCATCCTCGGCGGCAGCGGCATCTATTTCCTGCACACCGTGTGGGGTGACGAGATCACCGTGGCGAACTTCCTCACCGCGATGCTGCTCGTCTCCGACAACACGTCGGTGCGGATGTGCGGGCGGGTGGTGCCGGCGCTGGAGATCAACGAGATCCTCGCCGCCAAGGGCTTCACGCACACGCGGGTCGAGCCGGTGGCCAACCCGAACCGCTTCTTCCTCGGCGTGACCACTCCGCGCGAGACCCACGACCTGCTCTGGCGGCTGGCCGACAAGACCCTGCTGTCGACCCGGTCGTGCGACTTCCTGCTGGGCATCCTGCGCTGGGTGAACGGCTACCACGACGGGATCCGTCGCGACATGTCGTCGGCGGAGCGCAGCCGGGTGGCCACCAAGTACGGCGCGGACTACGACACGCTGGGCGCGGCCCGGCACGAGGCCGGGATCATGTTCGACGCGACCGGCGCGCCGACGCTGACCTACGCCTTCTTCGCCGACTCCCTCGGCGACCTGGACAACTACGGCGGCACCCACCCGGCGGTACGCGCCCACGCGACCCTGGGCCGGGTGATGTTCGACGCCGTCGGGCCGGTCACCAACGGCGCGGCACGGGCCCGCCACTCCGTCGACCGGTTCCGCCCGGTCAACGGCGGCTGACCCGACGTCACCCGGCAGCGTGGCCGACCCGCGACGGTGACCGCCCGTCCGCCGGCCGGTGGCGGCGTCAGACCCGGGTGGGGGCGGGGCGGCGGTCCGGTTCCAGTCGTCCGATCAGGTCGTCGAGGTGCCCGGCCAGGTCCGCGTCGCCCGACGCGCTGAGCCCGGCCAGGTCGGCGTGGATCTGCGCGGCGATCCGTTCGTGCTCGCGTCGCCCCCGGTCGGTCAGGTACGCCCGGATGCGCCGCCGGTCGAACGGATCGACCCGCCGGAACACCAGGTTGCGGTCCACGAGCTGGTCGACCAGCTTGGTCAGGGTGCCCGGTGGCAGGGACGCCTCGGCGGCGACCTCGCTCATCGGGTGCCCTCGACCGTCGGCGAGCAGGCAGAGCACCCGCCAAGCCTCGATGGTGAGCGACTCGACGGCGAGCACCGTGCCGACCCGGCGGGCGAGCAGCCGCTCGGCGCGGGTGAGCAGGGGTAGCAGGTCGGCTGCGGAGCCGGGAAGGTCTGACATGGCACTCCCGCCTGGCGGTTGCCGGGTCATCGTACCGAGACGTCCCGTCTGCTGGGGAGGTCTGGTCATCATCCTCGGCTGCGGCCACGATGTGTTCATGTCCGCGCCGGCACCGGGGTACGGGCGTCCGCAGGCGGGGGAGAGGCTCGCCGCCGGGGCGTCCTGGCTCACCGTCGACCGGGGCGTGGTCAGCATCGCGCTGGTGTATCCGATGCGTGGCCCGGCCGGCATGTTCGGCCCGAGTTGTGAGCAGTGCGCGCAGCTCGCGGTGGAGGAGGTCAACCAGCGCGGCGGGGTGCTCGGTCGCGAGCTGCGGCTGGTGCCGGTCGACGGCGGTGCGCCACCGGCCGAGGTCGCCGCCGAGGTGGAGGCGCTGGTGTCGACGGGCGCCGTACAGGGCGTCACCGGCTGGCACATCTCCTCGGTACGGCAGGCGGTCGCACCGCGCATCGCGCACCGGGTGCCGTACGTCTACACCGCCCTGTACGAGGGCGGGGAGCGGACCGAGGGGGTCTTCCTGACCAGCGAGACGCCGGACGCGCAACTGTGGCCGGCGATGCGGGTGCTCGCCGCCGACCTCGGAATCCGGCGCTGGTTCGTGGTCGGCAACGACTACGTCTGGCCCCGCCGGACCACCCGCGCCGCCTACCGGTACGCGCTGCGCAGCGGCGGCCGGGTGGTCGGGCACCACTTCCTGCCGTTGGAGACGCACGACTACGTCGAGGTGCTGCGGCGCATCGAGCGCAGCGACGCCGACGCGGTGCTGATGCTGCTGGTCGGTGCCGACGCGGTCCGGTTCAACCGGGCCTTCGCGCGGTCCCGGTTGGACCAGCGCTGCCTGCGGTTGAGCACGTTGATGGACGAGAACATGCTGCTGGCCAGCGGCGCGACGAACACGCGGGGCCTGTTCAGCACGGCCGGCTTCTTCGCCGGCCTGGTCACGCCGGAGAATCTCGACTTCCACGGCCAGTTCGCCCGCCGCTTCGGGTTGGAGGCGCCGCCGCTGGGCAGCCTCGGTGAGTCCTGTTACGAGGGCGTGATGCTGCTGTCCGCCCTCATCGCCAAGGCCGGCACGCTGGACGTACGGGCGGTGGAGGCGTCCGCCGACGTGGTGTCGTACGACGGGCCGCGTGGTGAACTGCGGCTGCGGCGTCGGCACGTACGCCAGCGCATCTATCTGGCCGAGGCCGACGGCCTGGACTTCACCGTCCTCGCCGAGCTCTGAGGCGGTCGGCGGCCGGCACCTGCGGGCCGAGGATCGAGCGGGCGGCGCGGTCGCGCGAACGGCGGGGGTCGATCGGCGGCGTGACCCGACCGTGCCTTGACAGGATCGCGCACCGGCCACATAAGATACTTCCTGCGTGAAGTATCCGGCCCGTGTGCGGGATACGACCACCCACCCGACGGTGATCGAAAATTGCCACCGTCGCGGTCCATATTTGTGTGCCGGTGCCATTCCGCCGATTCTCGCGGCGGGGCTCCGGCATTTTCTGCATCCGCGCCTGCGATCAGCATCAGCCAGCGGAAACAGTCTATTGAGGATCGGGAAACATTCGCGCAACGAAGCGGATCGAAGCTTTCCCTGCCCGATATCCGAATCGGTGCCCGGACCGGCGTCCACCCGCCGTGCCGGGCAGCGCGACATGTTCCGACGGACCGCACCGCACACGCAGAATCCGCACTTCTCGACCCGGGACCGACGCTCGTTCCCGAGGTACTGACTCCACGCCCAGGCGCGAAGCAGGGAGCATTGATGACACTGATCCGGGGCCGCCGCATCCTGGCGGGTGCCATGACCCTGGTCGCCGCAGCCGCACTGGCCGCGTGCGGCAGCAAGACCACCGATGGGAACACCTCCGCCGGCGTCAGCGCCGACGTCTCCGGCGGCACCGTCAAGGTGGGCCTGCTCAACTCCCTCTCCGGCACCATGGCCATCAGCGAGGTGACCGTCCGCGACGCGATCACGCTGGCGATCGAGGAGATCAACGGCGCCGGTGGCGTACTCGGCAAGAAGATCCAGCCGGTCGGCGAGGACGGCGCCTCGGACTGGCCGACGTTCGCCGAGAAGGCCGAGAAACTGATCCGTGAGGACCGCGTCGCCGCCGTCTTCGGATGCTGGACCTCGGCCAGTCGCAAGGCCGTCAAGCCGGTCTTCGAGAAGAACAAGGCGCTGCTGTTCTATCCCGTGCAGTACGAGGGACTGGAACAGTCGCCGTACATCTTCTACACCGGCGCGACCACGAACCAGCAGATCGTTCCCGGCCTGGAGTATCTCAAGGCGCAGGGCGCCAAGTCGCTCTATCTGGTCGGGTCCGACTACGTCTTCCCGCGCACCGCGAACAAAATCATCAAGGCGTACGCGCAGGCCAACGGAATGACCGTGCTGGGCGAGGACTACGCCCCGCTCGGGTCCACCGAGTTCGGCACCATCACCAACAAGGTGAAGTCCGCCGGGGCGGACGCGGTCTTCAACACCCTCAACGGCGACAGCAACGTGGCGTTCTTCAAGGAGTACAAGTCCGCCGGGCTGACCGCCGCCGCCATGCCGGTGGTCTCGGTCTCCATCGCCGAGGAGGAGGTCAAGAGCATCGGCACGCAGTACCTGGAGGGCCAGCTCACCGCCTGGAACTACTACCAGACCACGCCGGGCGCGGCGAACGAGAAGTTCGTGGCCGCGTACAAGGCCCGCTTCGGCGCGGACAAGCCGACCAGCGACCCGATGGAGGCCGCGTACGTCTCGGTCTATCTGTGGAAGGCGATGGTGGAGAAGGCCGGCACGTTCGACGTGGAGAAGGTCCGGGAGGCCTCCGACGGCATCACCTTCGAGGCGCCGGAGGGTCTGGTCACCGTGGACGGTGCGACCCAGCACATCGCCAAGACGGCCCGGGTCGGCAAGGTCGGCGCGGACGGGCTGATCGCCGAGGTCTGGAACTCCGGGCAGCCGATCACGCCGGACCCGTACCTCAAGAGCTACCCCTGGGCCGGCGGCCTGAGCTGACCGACGCCCCGGTCCCACGGCCCGGGCGGGACCCGTCCCGCCCGGGCCCCCACCCGCAGTTCGGAGTACCCACCGTGACAGTTCTCATCGGTCAACTCTTCACCGGCGTCAGCATCGGCGCGGTGCTGCTGCTGATCGCGCTGGGCCTGGCGCTCACCTTCGGCCAGATGGGCGTGATCAACATGGCGCACGGCGAGTTCATCATGGCCGGCGCCTACACCACCTACGTCCTGCAACAGGTCATCACCGCAGCCGGGTGGTCGTTGCTGGTGGCGCTGCCGGTCGCCTTCGTGGTGGCCGGCGCGATGGGCGTCCTGCTGGAGATCCTGCTGATCCGCCGCCTCTACGCCCGGCCGCTGGACACGCTGCTGGTCACCTGGGGCGTCTCGCTGATCCTGCAACAGCTCGCCCGGGACGTCTTCGGCAGCCCCAACGTGCAGACCCGGGCCCCGGAACTGCTCACCGGCAACATCGCGCTGCCGGGCGGGATCACCGTCGCCAACAACCGGCTGTTCATCCTGGCCCTGGCCGGTGGCGCGGTGGTCGCGCTGACGCTCGCGTTGCGCTTCACCCCGTTGGGCCGCCGGATCCGCGCCGTGGTGCAGAACCGCGACCTGGCGGCCGTCTCCGGCATCGCCACCGCCCGGGTGGACCGGATGACCTTCTTCATCGGGTCCGGCCTGGCCGGCATCGCCGGAGTCGCGCTGACGCTGCTCGGTCCGATCGGCCCCACCATGGGCACCAACCTGATCATCGACGCCTTCCTGGTCGTCGTGGTCGGCGGCATCGGCCAGCTCAAGGGCACCGTGATCGTCGCCTTCGCGCTGGGCGTGCTCCAAGCCTCCGGCGAATACCTGACCACCCTCAGCGTCGCCAAGGTGATGGTGTTCGTCGCCATCGTCGCGTTCCTCCAGTGGCGACCCCAGGGCCTGTTCACGCTGCGTACCAGGAGTTTGGCATGACCACCGTCGCCAGAGATCCCGTCACCGCCGACGCACCCGCGCCCCCGCCGGCCACCCCCGCCGCCGGCCCGTCCCGGCACCGGTTCCGGGCCGCCGCCGGGTTCGCGTTCGGCGCGGCCCTGCTCTTTGCCGTCGCCCCGCTGCTGCTCTCCGACTTCCGGCTCTCCCTGCTGGCCAAATATCTCTGCGTCGCGATGGTCGCGGTCGGCATCGGTCTGGCCTGGGGACGCGGCGGCATGCTCGCCCTCGGCCAGGGCGTCTTCTTCGGTCTCGGCGGCTACGCGATGGCCATGCACCTCAAGCTCGCCGACGCGGGTCCGGGCACCATGCCCGACTTCATGATGCTGTACGGGCAACTCGACGAGTTGCCACTGTGGTGGCGACCGTTCGCCAGCCCGTGGTTCGCCCTGCCCGCCACGGTGTTGCTGCCGATGGCGGTGGCCTTCGTCCTCGGGTCGCTGGTGTTTCGCCGCCGGGTCCGGGGCGCTTACTTCGCCATCCTCAGCCAGGCCCTCGCCGCCGCCATGGTGATCCTGCTGATCGGTCAGCAGGGCACCACCGGTGGCACCAACGGCCTCACCGACATCCAGGGCTTCTTCGGCTACGACCTGGACGACCCGGTCAACCAGCGGATGGTCTACTTCATCATCGCCGGCACCCTGTTGGCGCTGCTGGCCCTGACCCGGCACCTGATGCAGAGCCGCTACGGCGAACTGCTCGTCGCGGTCCGTGACGGTGAGGAACGGGTCCGCTTCCTCGGCTACGACCCGGCCACCGTCAAGCTGGTCGCGTACGTGGTGGCGGCGGGGATGGCCGGGTTGGCCGGGGCGCTGTTCGTCCCCGCGGTCGGCATCATCTCGCCGGCGCTGATCGGGATCGTGCCGTCCATCGAGTTCGTCATCGGTGTCGCCATCGGCGGTCGGGCCACCCTGCTCGGGCCGGTCCTCGGCGCGGTCGCGGTGGCGTGGGCCCGGACCGCCCTGTCGGAGCGGTTCCCGGGCACCTGGACGTACCTGCAGGGCCTGTTGTTCGTGGTGGTGGTGGCCTTCCTGCCCGGCGGCCTGGCGTCGCTGGTCGGCCTGGTCCGCCGCCGCGACGACGGCGACGAACGTCGCGGTCGGTTCGGCCGGCTGCGGCGGCGGAAGGCGGAGGCGACCTCGTGACCGGGCAACTGCACGGGCTCACCGTGCGCGACCTGCGGGTCAGCTTCGACGGCTTCACCGCCGTGGACGGCGTCAGCCTGGACGTCGCACCCGGCGACATCCGGTTCCTCATCGGACCGAACGGCGCCGGCAAGACCACCCTGGTCGACGCCGTCACCGGGCTGGTCCGGGCCAGCGGCTCGGTCCGCTTCGGCGACCGGGAACTGCTCGGGCGGCCGGTGCACCGGATCAGTCGCCTCGGCGTGGGACGCACGTTCCAGACCTCGACCGTGTTCGAGGAGCTGACCGTGGTGCAGAACCTCGACATCGCGGCCGGTGCGCGGCGGAACTGGGCGACGCTGCTGCGCCGCCGGCACGGGGTGCCCGACGAGGTGGCCGAGGCGCTCGACGTGATCGGCCTGGCCGACCGGGCCGAGCAGCTCGCCGGCACCCTCGCACACGGGCAGAAGCAGTGGCTGGAGATCGGCATGCTGCTCGTCCAGGACGCCCGGCTGCTGCTGCTCGACGAACCGGTGGCCGGGATGAGCCACGAGGAACGTGACGCCACCGGTCGCCTGTTGGAGAAGGTCGGCCGGGACCGCACGGTGGTGGTGATCGAGCACGACATGGACTTCCTGCGCCGCTTCGCGCGGACGGTCACCGTGCTGCACGCCGGTCGGGTGCTCAGCGAGGGCACCGTGGCGCAGGTGCAGGCCGACCCGCGGGTGCAGGAGGTCTACCTCGGTCACCCGGTCGACGCCGGGGCGGCCCCGACGGCTACGGAGGCATGATGCTCAGTCTGCGCGGCGTGCACGCCGGTTACGGCCGCAGCCGGGTGCTGCACGGCGTCGACGTCGAGGTGCCCGACGACGGGGTGGCGGCGGTCCTCGGGCACAACGGTGCGGGCAAGTCCACCCTGCTACGGATCGCCGCCGGTCTGCTGCGTCCCCGCGCCGGTCGGGTCGAGCTGGACGGGGTGGACATCACCCGGCTGGCCCCGCACGAGCGGGTCGCCCGGGGCATCGCGTACGTGCCGCAGGGCCAGCAGTGCTTCCCGCACCTGACGGCGGCGGAGAACCTGCGGCTGGTCGCCGACGGTCGGCGTGACGGCGCGGCGGCCACCGCCGAGGTGCTGGACCTGTTCCCCGCGCTGCGACCGTTGCTGCGCCGTCGGGCGGGACTGCTCTCCGGCGGTCAGCGCCAGCAGTTGGCCATCGCGCGGGCGCTGATCACCCGGCCCCGGCTGTTGATGCTCGACGAGCCGACCGAGGGCATCCAGCCGTCGGTGGTGACCGAGATCCAGGAGCGGATCGTGGCGCTGACCGCGCAGCGCGGGTTCAGCGTGCTCCTGGTCGAGCAGCACCTCGGGTTCGCGCTGCGGGTGGCCGACCGCTACCACGTGCTGGAGTCGGGGCGGGTCACCTCGGCCGGCGCGGGCGGGGCCACGGCCGAGTCGACCGTACGGCAGGCGCTCGCGGTCTGAGTCCGCCGCAGGCTCCGGGACCCCTGCCCCACCCGCCCCCGGGTGAGGCAGGGGCCGTCCGGTGTCGCGACGCCACTCCGGACGGCCCCGCGCGGCCCGGGCCTGGAGTGGGCCGCGTCCTGGGTGTTCGCGCCGCCTAGACCAGCCGGATGGCGTCCCCGTCGACGGAGACGTTCGCGGCGGGCAGCGGGGACCCCGCCGGTCCGCTGCGCACCGAACCGTCGGCGATGTCGAACACGCTGTTGTGGCAGGCGCAGACGATGGTGCCGTTGGTCACCGAGGTGACCGTGCAGCCCTGGTGGGTGCAGGTCGACGAGTACGCCTTGATGGTCCCCGGCGTCGGCTGGGTGATCACCACCCCGGCGTCGCCGTAGATCTGTCCACCACCGACCGGGATGTCGGCCAGGGTGGCCAGGGCCGGCGGGCCGCCACCGGCGTCCGGCGCGCCCGACGCGGACGGGTCGGCACTGGGGTTACCGGCGGGCGGCGGCGGTGGCGGGGGCGCCGAGGTCGGCTGGCCGTACGTGGCGCATCCGGTCAGCGCGGCCACGCCCACCGCACCGGTGCCGGCCAGCACGGCCCGTCGCGACCGGCAGCAGCCGGCCTGCTCGTGGTTCATCCGAGGTGCCTTTCCGTCAGAGCTGGAAACCGAACGTGGTGAAGTACCAGACCGACGAGGTCAGGAAGACACCGATCAGGGCGACGAACACGACTCCGCCGACCACCGGCAGCACCCACCCGGCGAGACCACGCTTGGGCAGGGTCAGCATCTTGGTGGCGAACACGCCGAAGAAGAAGCAGCCCAGCAGGGAGTGCATCAGCACCCGGGTGTCGAAGTCGGCGAAACCGAGCGCGTACAGGCAGTGCACCGCGACCGGCACGGTGAGTAGGAAGGCGATCCGTCCCGACCAGCGGTGCACGGCACCGGCCCAGGGCGGGGAGAACCCGCCGAGCCGGCCCCACATGGACAGCGCCGAGAGCAGTTGGACGACGGCGAAGAACGCCGCGCCCGTGCCCAGCCACACCTTCACCGTCAGCGGCGACGAGAACCCCGCCACGTTGACCGCGATGCCGGTCGGGGTGTGGGTGCGGCCGTACACCCCCAATGCCACCGCGACCCCCGCCCCGACCAGCAGCGGGACCACCATCGAGGGACGCGGCGTCGGAGCGCTCGGCGGCGGGCCGTCGAAGTCGCGCATCACCTCCATGGACGGATCCCGGGGGCGGCGGGGCACGGTCCGCACGCTGCCGTGACGGTGCTGGGACATCACCGTGCTCCGGGGACGACCGGCGCGGCGGTGATGGTGACCCCGTTGACCTTGGTGCTGAAGAAGGCCGGGTCCAGCGGTGGTGCCGGGATGGGCTTGCCGTTCCAGGTGACGATCCCGATCTGGGTACCGTCCGGCAGCATGATCCAGCCACCGTCGATGCCGGCCGCACGGATGTCCTCGGTCGCCCGGTAGATCGCCGGGGCGGTGCCGGAGCCGGACTTGACCACCGGGCTGTCGTCGGTCTTCTGCTCGGGCCGCGCGGTGAACTTCCACCGGCGTACGCCGACGATCATTTCGCCGCTGGCCACGTCGCCCCGGATCACGCCGGAGAGCTTGGCGTCCTTGCCGGTCAGTTCGATCTTGCCGTCGCGGACCGTGCCGGACAACCAGACCTCCATCTCCCGACCGTCGCAGACGTACGCCTCCGCCTTGCCGTTCTTGACGGTGATCGCGATGGTGGCGCCGTTCTCCAGCTCACCGATCCAGTTCTGCTCCACCGAGTTGACCTCGGTGCCGGCCGACGACGGGTCCCGGTCGGCCGGTGGCGAGGTCACGCCCGGTCGTGCGCCGTCCGGGGCGTCCGGGTCCACCTCCGGCTCGGCGGGGTCGTCCACCTCGTCCTCGACGTCGGCCTCGACATCGTCCTCGATCCCGGTCGACGGTGCCGGCGCGGCGACCGGTGGTCCGTTCCCGGCGGCGGGCTGGGTTCCCGGCGGGGATGCCTGCGCACTCATCGTGAACAGCACGGCGGCCGTCACCGCCCCCGAGAGGAGGGTGAGCAACGGGGTCATGCGCTTCATGGGCCACTCCCTTCGCCCAAGACGTACGGCCGACGGCGGTGTAGCGGTTCAATCGGCGCGGGAGAACCTTTGCCGGACGGGCCGGGCGGTGTCCGAGGTGGTCCGTTCGGACAGGTGTCGATCACCCTGAGCGGTCGGTCGGCCCACCGTCGGCGACATTTGCGCGCGGACAGCCTGTCTCACGACATCGATAACGACTACCATTACACCGCTCAGGAGGTCCTCAAGGGACCGACGACCGCCGACGAGACGGGGTGGGCGATGGCCGCCGGGACCGACACGGACGCCGGTGGTGGCGGCCGCGAACTGCTCCGATCACTGGTACGCGCACAACGAGGCCGACTCACCTCGGCCGTGCTGCTCGCCGTCGCGGCGGTGGCGTTCCAGCTCGTGCCCTACCTGATGGCCTACCGGGTGGCGGTCGAGCTGGTCACCGCGGCGGATCCCGACGGCGGTTCCCTGATCCGGTACGCCGTCGTCGCACTGGTCGCCATCGCGGCCGGCACCGCGCTGATGGGCGGAGCCCTGGCGATCAGCCACGTCTGCGCGTACTGGCTGCTGCACCGACTGCGCCAGCGCATCGCCGAACGCGTCTCGGTGCTGCCGCTGGGCGAGGTGACCCGGCGCGGCAGCGGCGGGGTCGGCAAGCTCGCCATGGAGGACGTCGAACGCATCGAGGTCTTCGTCGCGCACATGCTGCCCGACGCGGTCGCCGCGTTGACCGTGGTCGCGGCCACCACCGTCTGGCTCTTCGTCATCGACTGGCGGCTGGCGCTGGCGGCGGTGGCGGTCGTCCCGCTGGCCATGCTGGCGATGCGGCACGCCACCCGGGGCTCCGGCGCGTGGGTGGCGCAGTGGCACGGCGCCGGCATGGCGATGAACCAGACGGTCACCGAGTTCCTGCACGGCATCAAGGCCGTCAAGGTGTTCAACCGGCAGACCGACACCGTGGCCCGGGCCACCGACGCGGTCCGCCGGTACGTCGACTCGGAGACCCGCTGGGGGCTGGCCTTCCTGCCCGGCGGGGCCGCGTACTTCACGATCATGGCGGCCAACGTGGCCGTCGTCGTACCGGTGGGGCTCTGGCTCTATCGCGACGGCGCGGTCGACGTGCCCACCCTGCTGCTGTTCCTGCTGCTCGCCCTCGGCTACACCGCGCCGCTGACCAAGCTCACCGGCTACAGCTCGCAGTTGCGCCAGGTGCGGTTCGGCGCCGACGAGATCGCCGCCCTGCTGAACAGCCCGGCGTTGCCGGACACCGGTCGCCGGGTGCCGCTCGGCCCGGCCTCGGTCGAGCTGGCGGACGTCTCGTTCGGCTACACCCCCGACCGACGCGCCCTCGACGGGGTGAGCATCCACGCGGAGGCGGGCCGGGTCACCGCCGTCGTCGGCCCCAGCGGCTCGGGCAAGAGCACCGTCGCCCGGCTGGTATCCCGGTTCTTCGACGTGGACGCCGGCAGCGTACGGGTCGGCGGTGTCGACGTCCGGGAGATGGCCGTCGACCAGCTGATGGACACGGTCGCGGTGGTGTTCCAGGACCCGTTCCTGTTCCACGACACGGTCCGGGCCAACCTGACCCTGGGCCGCCCCGACCTGGACGACGAGACCGTGCACCGGGCCGCCCGTGCGGCGCGCTGCCACGACTTCATCCTCTCCCTGCCCCAGGGCTACGACACCGTCGTCGGCGAGCGGGGCGCCACCCTCTCCGGTGGCGAGCGGCAACGCATCTCGATCGCCCGTGCCCTGCTCAAGGACGCGCCGGTGGTGGTGCTGGACGAGGCGACCGCCTCCACCGACCCGGAGAACGAGATCGCCATCCAGCAGGCGGTGGCGAACCTGGCCACCGGGCGCACCCTGCTGGTCATCGCGCACCGGCTCAGCACCATCCGGGACGCCGACCGGATCGTGGTGCTGACCGACGGCCGGGCGGTCGAGACCGGCCGCCACGACGACCTGGTGGCCGCCGACGGCACGTACGCGCGGCTCTGGGCCGACGCCACCACCAGCGCCCGATGGAGTCTCGGCGCCAGCGACGAGCGGAGCGGAGCGCGCGGATGAGCACCCTGACCTCACCCCTCGGCGGTCAGCAGGACGCCCCGCCGGTCAGCACCGTGGCCGGACGCACCGTGGCGCTGATCCGCCGGCTCTGGGAGCTGTCCGATCCCCGGCTGCGTCGTCAGCAACTGTGGGGGATCGCCGCCCGGATGGCGGCGGCGGTCTGCATCGCGGTGCCGATCTGGCTGCTCGTCGTGGTGCTGCAACGACTCCGCGAGGCCAACCTCGGCGGACCGCCGATCAGCCAACGTGAGGTGCTCCTGTGGAGCGCCGCCGTGGTGGCGGCGACCGTCGGCCAGTTCGGCTTCGACCTGCTCGCCCAGCGGCAGAGCTGGGTGGCCTCCTTCGAACTCCTCGGCGAGCTGCGCCTGCGGGCGCTGGAACACCTGCGCCGGCTCCCGCTCGGCTACCACACCAAACGGCAGACCGGTGACCTCACCGCCCTGGTCACGCACCACCTCAGCGAGCTGGAGCCGGTGGTCTTCGGCGCCGTACCCACCATCATCGGCGCGGCCCTGCTGCCGCTGGTGATCGCGGTGGGCCTGTTGGTCGAGGACTGGCGGATGGGCCTGGCCGCGCTGGCCACCATCCCGCTGGCGATGCTGGTCTACGCCTGGTCCCAGCGGACCTTCGCCCGGCTCGCGGCGGAACGCGCCCAGGCCAGCGGCCAGGCCGCGGCCCGTTTCCAGGAGTACGTCTCGGGCATCGCGGTGGCCCGCGCGCACGGCGCCACCGGTGAGCGCTCCAGTCGTCTCGCGCAGGCCCTGGTCCGGCACCGGGAGGCGAGCATCGGGCTGGTGAACAAGCTGGTCGTCCCGCTGGTGCTCTTCCTGACCGTGATCGAGCTGGGGCTGCCGGTGGTGCTCCTGGCCGGGGCCTTCCTGCTGATCGGCGGCGACCTGGCGCCGGCCACCTTCCTGGTGTTCGCGGTGCTGTCGCTGCGCATCCACGGGCCGCTGCGGGCGATGGGCGAGCAGACCGAGAGCCTGCGGGTCGGCGAGGCGGCCGTGGACCGGCTCGGCGCGCTGCTGGCCGAACCGGTGCCGGCGGAGGTCCGGGCCGGACCGGCGCCGCAGGGCCACGACGTCGAGTTCGACCGCGTCTCCTACACCTATCCGGGGGCGTCCCGCCCCGCGCTGCGGTCGGTCAGCTTCGAGGCCACCAGCGGCACGGTGACCGCGCTGGTCGGCAGCAGCGGCGCCGGCAAGACCACCTGCCTGCACCTGCTGGCCCAGTTCTTCGCGCCGGACTCCGGGACGATCCGGATCGGCGGAGTCGACATCCGGGAGCTGGACAGCCGGACCCTCTTCGACGCGGTGACCGTGGTCTTCCAGGACAGCTACCTGTTCAGCGAGTCGGTGCGGGACAACATCCGCTTCGGTCGGCCGGAGGCCGACGACGACGAGGTGGACCGCGCGGCGGCGCAGGCCCGGGTGGACGAGATCGTGGCCCGGCTGCCGCAGGGCGCGGACACCCTGGTCGGTGAGGGCGGGGCCACGCTCTCCGGTGGGGAGCGGCAGCGGTTGTCGCTGGCCCGGGCCATCCTCAAGGACGCACCGATCGTGCTGCTCGACGAGCCGACCGCGGCGATGGACGCCACCAACGAGCGCCACGTCCAGCAGGCCCTGTCCGGCCTGATCCGGGACCGTACGGTGCTGGTGGTCGCGCACCGGCTGGGCACGGTGCGGCACGCCGACCGGATCGTGGTCCTCGACGGCGGCGAGGTCGTCGAGGTGGGACGGCACGACGAACTCCTGGCCCGCGACGGGCGGTACGCGCGGATGTGGGCCGAGCAGGAGGCGACCCGGTCCTGGCGGCTGTAGTCGCCTGACGGGCGGCCGACGGCCGCCCGTCAGGCGGGTGACGCTCTCCGGGTGGTCCCGGCCGCAGCCGGGACAGCCTCAGGCGGCGATCCAGACGTTCTTCGGCCGCAGGAACTCCCGGACGCCGGCCTCGCCGCCGATCCGGCCCCAGCCGCTCTGCCGCATCCCGCCGAACGGGGCCGACGGCAGCACGCCGGGCACCCCGTTGACCCAGACGCTGCCCGCCGCCACCGCGCGGCTCACCCGGTGCGCCGTGCGCAGGTCGGTGGTGTGCAGGTACGCCCCGAGCCCGTAGCGGGTGCCGTTGGCCAGCCGGATCGCCTCCTCCTCCGTGTCGAAGGAGGTGAACGCCAGCACCGGCCCGAAGATCTCCTCCTGCGCCAGCTCGCTGTCCGGGTCGACCTCCCCGAACACCGTCGGCGCGATGAAGTACCCGTCGCCCAGATCGCCGCCGAGCCGTTCGCCGCCGGTCACCAGCCGCCCCTGGCCCTTGTCCCGGGCCCGGTCCACCACGCCCAGGATCCGGTGGCACGCCTGCTCACTGACGACCGGGCCCATCATGGTGCGCTCCTGCGCGGGATCGCCGAGCGGCACCCGGGCCAGCCGGGCGGCGACGGTCCGCAGCACCTCGTCGTAGACCGACGAGTGCACCAGCACCCGGGTGCCGTTGGCGCAGCCCTGGCCGCTGAGCGCGACGACGCCGCTCATCGCCAGCCGGGCCGCCATCCGGACGTCGGCGTCGGCGAAGATGACGTGGGCCGACTTGCCGCCCAGCTCCAGGCCCACCGGCAGGAGCCGCTCGGCGGCGGTGGCGAGGATCCGCCGGGCGGTGGTGCCGCCGCCGGTGAAGTGCACCTTGTCCACGCCCGGATGCCGGACCAGCGCCTCGCCGCCGGCCGCCCCGCCGGGCACCACGTTGAGCACGCCGGGCGGGAAACCCGCCTCCAGGGCCAGCTCACCGATGCGCAGCGCGGTGAACGGCGCCAGCTCGGAGGGCTTGAGCACGATGGTGTTGCCGGCCGCGAGCGCCGGGCCGAGCATCTGCGCGACCGACACCAGCGGGCCGTTCCAGGGAATGATCAGGGCCACCACGCCGTACGGTTCGTCCAGCGTGTAGTCGACGGCCCGGATCGGCCACGTCGGGACGACCTCGCCGCCGACCTTGTCCGCCCATCCGGCGTTGTACCGCAGGTGGTCCACGGCGACGCGGGGCATCACCGAGGCGAACTGCCGGGGGCAGCCGTTCTCCAGTGTCTGTAGCCCGCCCAGCTCGGTGGCGTGCCGCTCGACCAGGTCGGCCAGGGCGAGCAGCAGGTCCCGGCGTACGTTGCCGGGAGTGGCCCGCCAGCCGTCGAGGGCCTCGCCTGCGGCACGGACCGCCGCGTCCATCTCGGCGGCGCCGCCCAGCGGCACGGCGGCGGTGACGCGTCCGTCGGCGGCGTACACGTGCTCGTGCACGCCGCCGGTGGTGGTGGCCGTGCGAACGGCGCCGATCAGGGCGGCGGTGTCCGGGATCAGTTCGGTCGGAGCGGCGGTGACGGGCACGTGGTGACACCTCTTCCGGCTCGGCGCGCCATCCGATGGCGACGGTCAGCGGAGTATGTTGGGTCGAATCCTAGTGTAGTTTGTTGCGTTAGATAGCCCCCCGTCCGGACGGTCGGTCGGGTGGCGCACCGGATCGTTGGACCGAGGAGGCCGGTCGTGTCAGGACAGCTGTCGTACTTCGAGTTCGGGGTGCCGGACGTCGCGGTGGCCAGCAGCTTCTATGCCGAGTTGTTCGGCTGGAAGGTGCAGGCGCAGGAACACGGTGGGTCGATCGACACCGGGGAGGCGGCGGTGCCGGGCGGCTTCCACCGCGACCCCGGGCCGCCGCAGCACTACCTCTACTTCCGGGTGGACGACATCGACGCCGCCATCAAGCGGGTGCAGGAACTCGGCGGCGAGGTCGAGCCGATGCGCCCGGCCACCGAGGAGTGGGGCGCGTTCGCGGAGTGCCGGGACAACCAGGGGCTCGCCTTCGGCCTGCACGTACCGCCCAAGCCGAAGGGCTGACCACGGCGCGGGGGCCGGGTGTCCGATCGGACACCCGGCCCCCGCGCGGTCTCCGGCGGGTCACCCCGCCCCGTCACTGCTCGTCGGTGAGGAACCGGCCCGGCACGTATCCGGTCCGGGCGGTGGAGAGCCCGCCGTCGACCGTGACCACCGCACCGGTCACGTACGACCCGGCGCGGCTGCACAGGTAGATGGCGGTGCCGACGATGTCGTCCGGCCGCCCGATGCGCTGCAACGGCGTCACCGCGGCGATCTCCTCACCCATCGCCTCCAGCACGCCGGCCATCATCCGGGACGGGAAGCTGCCCGGCGCGATCACGTTCGCGGTCACCGTGGGCGCGAAGTCGTGCGCCAGCATCCGGGTGATGTGGTGGATCGCCGCCTTGGCCGCGGCGGCCGAGTAGGTCGGCATCTCCGGCACCCGTTGGGCGTCCGCGCTGCCGATGTTGACGATGCGTGCCGGATCCTCGGCGGTGCCCGCCGCCCGCAGCAGCCCGGCCAGCTCCCGCACCAGGAACAGCGGTGCCTTCAGGCCCAGGTCGAGCACGCTGTCCCAGGCGTCGGCGGGGAACTGCTCCACCGGCGCGGTCCAGGCGGTGCCCGCGTTGTTCACCAGGATGTGCAGCGCCGACTCCCGCTCGCCGATCTCCCGCGCCAGCCGGACGCACTCCGACTCGTCGGAGAGGTCGGCGGGGATCGCCACGCACGTCCCACCGCCGGCCGAGAGCTCCTGGGCCACGTCCTCGCAGTCGGACTTGGTCCGCGCGGTCAGATAGACCCGCACACCGGCGGCGACGAAACCCTCCGCGATCATCCGGCCGATGCCCTGGGTGCCGCCGGTGACCAGTGCCGTCTTGCCGGCGACCGAGAACAACTCACTCATTGCAACCTCCACAGACGATGTGCTCTCAGCGGCGCCGGTCCACGGCCGGCCCCGCGACGACTCGGGTCAGCGCGGCCCGGCGGACGTCTCCTCGTCCACCGCGAGCGCGCCCAACGTGGCGTACGAGTCGCGACCCGCCACGAAGTGCTGGGTGGCGGTACGCATGTCCCGCATCCGCCGTTGCAGCGACGAGGTGTCGTACACCCCGGTACCGCCGGACAGCGTGTACGTGGCGTCGACGACCTGCGCGCAGAGGCCGGTCACCTGGGCCGCCGCCGCGCGCAGCCGGGCCCGGCCACCCGGCGACGCGGAGTCGGGTGCCGTCGTGGCCTCGGCCGCCTCCGCGTACAGCAGCGCCCGGGCCGCGCGGTGCGTGGTCTGCGCCTCGCCCAGCCGGTCGAGGAAGACCGGCGAGTCGGCGAGCCGCCGCGCGCTCAACGCCGGGCGTTTGCCGTCGGCGGCCAGGCGCACCAGGTCGGTCAGCGCGCCGTCGGCCAGACCGACCGCCACCGCGCCGATGATCAGGCTGGACTGTGCGATGCGGTGCGCGGCGTCCTCGTCCTGCGGGGAGACTGCGAGATGCTCCGGCACCCGCGCGTCGTCGACCGTCACGTCGTGGCTGGCGGTGCCGCGTAGGCCCAGCACCTGCCAGGTGTCGAGGACGCGCACGTCGCGGGCCGGGACGAACAGGATGCGGGTGGCGGGTGCGCCGTCCGGGCCGACCGGGACGCTGCGACCGGACACCAGCACGCAGTTCAGATAGAACCAGGCGGCCCGGGGGCACCCGGTGACGAAGGGCCAGCGGCCGGTCACCCGCCAGCCGTCGTCGCCGGTACGGGCCCGGCCCTTGGGCGCCACGGCACCGGCGACCAGGGTGTCCGCGCCGTCGGCGAAGACCTCGTCCAGCGCGGCGGCCGGACCGCACCGCACGATCAGGTGCGACAGCGCCACCTGACCCACCGTCCACGAGGTGGCCGCGTCGGCACGGGCGAGTTCCTCCAGCACGGCGAGTACGTCGGGCAGGTCGAGCTGGTCGCCGCCGTGACTGGCGGGGGCGAACATCCGGAAGCAGCCGGCCGCGCGGAGGTCGTCCACGAGGTCGTCGGGGAGGCCGCGCCGCTGCTCGATCTCCTCGGCGTGCTTCGCCACTCGGGACGCCAGCTCGCGTACCCGGGACAGCGTTGGGTTCACGTCGGCCCCCTCCTGTGTTCGGTGTGTCGTGTTCGGACGCTATCTCCCGCCGCCGGGTGCTGTCCATGGCGCGCCCGCGTGGATAGAGTGTGTCGAGAAAACAACACACACATGTGTCGCCGGAGGGGATACCGATGACGACTCCCGTCGACCCGCAGGCTCGGGTCTTCGCGGTCCGGATGTGGACCTCGCTGCTGGCCACCCAGGAACTGCTCGCCACCTATCTCGGTGTCCGCCTCGGGCTCTACGACGACCTCGCGGCCAAGGGGCCCGGCACGGTGGGGGAGATCGCCGCGCGGGTCGGGGTCGACCCTCGGTACGCCCGCGAGTGGCTGGAACAGCAGGCGGTGGCCGGTGTCCTGACCGTCGACGACGCCTCGGCCCCGGCCGACGAGCGGGTGTTCACGCTGCCCGCCGCGCACGCCGAGGTGCTGACCGTCTCGGACAGTCCGTTGTCCATGTCGGCGTTGGCCGTGCTGCCGCTGGGCGGGGTGGCGGCGGCGCTGCCGGCGCTGCTCGACGCGTACCGCAGCGGCGACGGCGTGGCCGACGCGGTCTACGGCGTCGACTGGCGGGAGGGGCACGCCGGGGCGAACCGGGCGATGTTCACCCACCAGATGGCCGGCTGGCTGCGCCGGCACGCCCCGGACATCCACACCCGACTGGTCGGCGCCCCGGCCCGGGTCGCGGACGTGGCCTGCGGTGCGGGCTGGGCGGGCATCGGGTTGGCCCGGTCCTTCCCCGGGATCACCGTCGACGGGTACGACATCGACCCCGAGGTGATCGCGGACGCCACCGGGCACGCCGCCGACGCCGGACTGAGCGACCGGGTCTCCTTCGCCGCCCGGGACGCCGCCGATCCCGACCTGGCCGGCACGTACGACCTGGTCTGCCTCTTCGACGCGCTGCACGAGATCGCCCGCCCGGTGGAGGTGCTGCGGGCCTGCCGGCGGCTGTGCGCCGACGGCGGCAGCGTGCTGGTGCTCGACGCCCGGGTGGCCGAGCGGTTCGCCGCACCGGCCGACGAGATCGAACGCTTCCAGTACGCCACCAGCGTGCTGCACTGCCTGCCGGCGAGCCGCAGTCAGCAGCCGTCGGCCGGCACCGGCACCGTGCTGCGTCCGGACGTCGTCCGGGACCTCGCGACCGAGGCCGGATTCGTGGCGGTCACCCAACTGCCCATCGACGACCGCTTCCACCGGCTGTACCGGCTGATCGGCTGAGCCCGCCGCCGTCCCGGCCCACCCGGCGGGCGGCGGGCCGGACGACGAAACGGCCGACCACCTTGTGGGTGGCCGGCCGTTGCCGTTGCGAGGATCAGGCCCCGGCGTCACGCTCCGCGATCCGGCGCAGCACGTGCTCCTGCACCGCGCCGAGGGAGGTGATCGACCGGGCCGTCTTCTCGTCGATCGGTTCCAGGTCGAACTCGTCCTCCAGCGCGAAGGCGAGTTCCATCAGGGCCAGCGAGTGGAAGCCGAGGTCCTGGACCAGGGCCGTCTCCTCCCCACGCAGGCCGTCGGGGTTGGGCGCCAGGTCGAGCACGATGGCCTGGACCTGAGCGCGGATCTGCTCGTCGGACTGCTTCGGCCCCACGACCGTCGGGGTCTGCTCACTCATGGTCGCTACTTCCTTCCGGATCGCCCGGCTCACCGGAGCTGTGCGGGTTGATGGACGGGAACGGGTTCCGCGGGTCGGTGCGGTCCCACAGACGGGGTCTGGCAACTACGCAGCACGGCGGCGAGCACCGGCACCGCGGCCGTGGTCCATCCGGCGACCGCCGCGTCGAGGTCGCCGAACTCCTCCTCGAGCACCGCCAGACCACGGACCGGCACCACGGCGCCCAACTCCACCAGCAGTGGTCGAAGCTGGGCGTCGGCGACGTACCGGTGCTGCGCCCAGCCGGCGGTCGTCACCGGTACGGCGACCGTGCCCGGACGCAGGCCCTCGCGGGGGAGCATGTCGAGGAAGAGCTTCAGCAGGCCGGTGTAGGAACCCTTGAAGGTCGGGCTCACCACCACCAGCAGGCCGGGTCCGCGGACCCGGGCGACCACCCGTTCCAGGGGCGCGTGGGCGGCGGTGCCGGCGATCAGCCGGGACGGCAGGTCCGCGCCGAGCTCGGCGAGGTCGACCAGGTGCGGCTCGCCGAGGTGTACGCCGAGGTCGGCCAGACCGGTACGCAGAGCGCCGGTCACGTGCCGGGCCACGGTGAGGGTGCGCGAGCCCCGGCGCGGGTTGCCGATCAGGACGGTGGTCGGTACGGACCGGGGATCCGTCGGAGGGATCATCCGCTCGGGCGCGTGCTGCCGCAGGTCGGTCACCGGTCTCCTTCCGGTTCGGCCAGCAGTCCCCGCCTGCGGAGGATCGGCAGCACACCCTCGCCGAAGGTGTACGCCTCCTCCAGATGCGGCTGGCCGGAGAGGATCAGATGGTCCAGTCCGAGGGCGTGGTACTCCTCGATCCGGTCGGCCACCTCGACGTGGCTGCCGACCAGTGCGGCACCGGCGCCCGGGCGGACCAGCCCGTAGCCGGCCCACACGTTCGGATAGACCTCGAGGCTCTCGGTGCGGCCCTGGTGCAGGGCGGCCATCCGGCGTTGCCCCTCGGACTCGGTACGCGCGAAGCGCCGCTGGGCGGCGGCGATGGTGTCCGGGTGCATCCCGGCCACCAGGCGGTGCGCGACGTCCCACGCCTCCTCGGCGGTGTCCCGGCTGATCACGTGGAACCGGGAGCCGTAGGACAGCTCGCGGCCCTGCGCGTCGGCCCGGTCCCGGACCTTCTTCACCAGGGCGGCGAGTTGCTCGGGCGGTTCGCCCCAGGCCAGATAGACGTCGGCGTGCCGGGCGGCCACGTCGTGCGCGGCGGCCGAGGAGCCGCCGAGGAAGACCGGCGGGGTGACCGGGTGTCCCCGGGTCAGCCGACCGGCGCGGACCCGGTAGTGGGTGCCCTCGAAGTCGTACGTGCCGCCGGACCAGGCGCGGCCGAACACGTCGAGGAACTCCTCGGCCCGGGCGTAGCGCTGGTCGTGGTCGAGCCAGTCGCCGTAGCGCAACTGCTCGTCGCGGTCGCCGCCGGTGACCACGTTGAGCAGCAACCGGCCGCCGGAGAGGCGTTGCAGGGTGGCGGCCATCTGTGCGGCGATCGTCGGGGCCATCGAGCCGGGGCGTACCGCGACCATGAAGTGCAGCCGGCGGGTCCGGTCCGCCAGGGCGGCCGACACCAGCCAGGGGTCCTCGCAGAACAGCCCGGTCGGCACCAGGGCGCCGGTGAAACCGAACCGGTCGGCGGCCATCGCCACCTGCGCCAGGTAGTCGATGTCCGGCGCGCGCCGGACGTTGTCCGCCGGGTCGACGGGCGCGCCCTGCGGGGTCTTCGCCACCTCACGGCCGTCACCGTGGGACGGGAGGAACCAGTGCAGGTGAAGTGGCATGTGGACCTTCCTGTCACAGCAGTGGTCGTGTGAGCGGTCGCGTCCGGCGGGTACAGGCACCCCCGCTTCCTGCGCGCTACCAGGTAGGGCTGGTCGAAGCCTCTCAGCACCCGGATGCGGTGTCAAGAGTGTGTGACGCCAGTGTCGTGTTGTGTGGCGCTTGTTCGTGGTGCCGTCAGCCGCCGCGCCTCGTCCGCAGCGGTGCGGTCGGCTCGGCGGCCAGCCGGGCGGCCAGGTCCGCGTAGCCGGTCAGGAACGCCTGCGCCTCGGCGGGCGGGTACGCGGCGGTGCTGTGGTAGAAGACCGCCCGCAGGTCCGCCGTGCCGACCGGGGCCACCGCCAGCTCGAACTGGAACCGGCTGCCCAGCCCGGGCGGCACCAGCAGCTCGAAGCCGACGCCCGCCGACACCGTCTGGTGCTGCACCTCGGCCATCACGTTGAACAACACGTCGTCGGCGCGCCGGCCGCCGGTCTGCACCACGTCCAGCGGCAGCATCTGGTAGGGCAGGTCCTGATAGGTGAAGGCGCCGATGGCCGCCCCGTGCGCCTGCCCGACCAGCTCGGCGAAGGTCTCGGCCTGCCCGACCTTCGCCCGCAGCAGCACCATGTTGGCCAGCAGGCCGACGGTCTCCCGCAGCTCCGGACGGGACCGGTTGGCGAACATCGAGGCCACCGCCAGGTCGTCCTGACCGGTGATGCGGTGCAGGTGGTGGTAGAAGACCGCCAGCAGCACCGCGAACAGGGTGCTCCGCTGGGTACGCGCCAGCGCGCGCAGCCGCGCGACCGCCTCCCGGTCCAGGTCGACCGCCACGTCCGAGGTGGATGGACCGTCCGACGGCGGATCGGTGCCGGCGGTCGTGCCCACCGCCGGCAGTTCGCTGCCGGTCAGCTGCCGCCGCCAGTACTCCCGGTGCCGGCGCAGCCCGTCGCCGTCGAGCAGCTCCTGCTGCCAGCGGACGAACGACGCGTACTGCCAACCGGTGGCGGGCAGCCGCGCCGGCACCCCGAGGGCCTGCGCGTAGAGCACGCCGAGGTCCCGGAAGAGGATGCCGGTGGACCAGGCGTCGGTGACCAGGTGGTGCAGGTTCAGGCAGAGCACGTGCTCGTCCCGCCCGAGCCGCCACAGCGTGCTGCGCGACGGCCACTCGGTCGGGTCGATCGCGGTCCGCAGCTCGGCGCGTACCGCCTGGTCGAGGGCGGCGGCCGGGTCCGGCCGGTCGGACAGGTCCACCCGGCGGGCGGCGGCCGGTGCCGGCGGGTGCACCACCTGGGCCAGCCGCGCACCCCGACCGGTGAAGGTGGTGCGCAGCGACTCGTGCCGGGCGGTGAGGGCGGACAACGCGGCGTCCAGCGCGTCGGCGTCGACCCGACCGGTGAGCCGACACAGCAGCGGGCAGCTCAGCGCACCGAAGTCGGTGCGGTAGTGCTTGATCATCCAGAGGAGTCGTTGGGCCACGGAAGCTGGTGTCTGTTGTGTCTCCACGCACGGACCATAGCGTCACCGCATTGGCATCGGTGAGGTCTCTGGGTACCTTGTGTCGTATGAGCTTTGTTGTGCCGGCCCGCGTCGACACCACACTCACCTGGGACTACGAAGCCTCCGATCCACGGCTCGTGGCGCTCTACGAACGGGCCAAGGAAGCCCAGTGGAAGGTCTCCGACGTCGACTGGTCGGTGCCGGTGCCGTTCGGCGAACCGCTGCCGGACGACTCCGCCTTCGCGATGGCCGCGTTCGCCGAGTCGCCGCTGGCGCCGCGTGGTCCCCGGGCCTGGGACGCGTTCCGGTGGGAGTTCCAGTCCTGGATGGTCAGTCAGTTCCTGCACGGCGAGCAGGCTGCGATGATCGTCGCGGCCCGGCTGGTGGAGACCGTGCCGGACCTGGACAGCAAGTTCTATGCCGCCACCCAGGCCGTGGACGAGGCCCGGCACGTGGAGGTCTTCTCCCGGTACCTGCGGGAGAAGATCCCCGAACCGTACCCGGTCTCCGAGCCGCTGCGGGAACTGCTCACCGACATCCTGTCCGACTCGCGCTGGGACGTCACCGCGCTCGGCATGCAGATCATGGTCGAGGCGATCGCGATGGCCTCGTTCCGGCTCTCCAACAGCAGCTTCCACGATCCGCTGATCAAGGAGCTGACCCATCTCGTGGCCCGGGACGAGGCCCGGCACGTCACCTTCGGCGTGCTCTCCCTCTCCGGGCTCTACGACCAGCTCACCACGGCCGAGCGGGCCGAGCGGGAGGAACTGGTCCTGGACGCCGCGGCCCTGATCCGTCGGCGGTTCCTGCTCGACGACATCTGGGAGCGGCTGGAGGTGAACCGCGCCGAGGGCGTCGCCTTCGCCACCAACCACGACCTGATGATCAAGTACCGGCAGGCGGTGTTCTCGCGGGTGGCGGTGGCGCTCGGGCAGATCGGCCTGATGACCGAACCGGTCCGCACCGGACTGGACAAGCTGGGTCTGTTGCAGTTCGCCGGTGAGCGGCTGCGTATCCGAAGGGGGAGACTGGCATGACGGCCACCCGACGCAATCTCGACCTGACCGCCGTGGTCCGGCTCGGCGAGTTGGGGGACCAGATCACCCCGTTCGCCCTGCGGGCCGCCTGTGACCTGCGCATCGCCGACCTGCTGGTCGACGGTCCGCGACCGGTGTCGGAGCTGGCCGCCTCGGCCGGCGCGCATCCCGGGGCGCTGCTGCGCCTGCTGCGGGCGCTGGCCGCCCGGGGCGTGTTCAGCGAGGTCGCCGACGCCACCTTCGCGCTCACCCCGCTGGCCGAGCCGTTGCGCGGCGACCACCCGATGTCGCTGCGCGACAGCTTCACCCTGCTCGAATCCGACGTACGGGCCTGGGCCGCGATCGGGCACACGCTGCGCACCGGGGAACCGGCCTTCGGGCACGTGCACGGCCAGGACTACTGGAGCTACCTCGCCGACCACCCGCAGGAGAGCGCCCGGGTCGACGACTGGATGCGCAGCGTCAACCACCTGCACCTGCGGACCGTGCTCGGGGCGTACCCGTGGCGTCGGTTCGGCACGCTGGTGGACGTCGGCGGCGGGACCGGCGGGTTCCTGGCCGGCCTGCTCACCCGCTTCCCCGGCGTACGCGGGGTGCTGTTCGACCTGCCGCACGTGGTGGCCGGCGCGCCGAAGGTGCTGGCCGAGGCCGGTGTGGCCGACCGCTGCGACGTGGTGCCCGGCGACGCCTTCGGCACCGTGCCCGCCGGTGGGGACGGTTACCTGCTCAAGACCGTGCTGCCGGG
Source organism: Micromonospora sp. NPDC003241 (assembly GCF_053589795.1). Lineage (NCBI taxonomy): Bacteria > Bacillati > Actinomycetota > Actinomycetes > Micromonosporales > Micromonosporaceae > Micromonospora > Micromonospora sp. NPDC003241. The sequence goes on from NZ_JBSFSO010000004.1 coordinate 183,324, forward strand.
CTTCGACGACGACGACGCGGCGCGCATCCTCGGCAACGTGCGCGCCGCGATGCGACCCGACTCGCGGCTGGTCCTGCTGGAGGCGGTGCTGCCGCCCGGGGACGCCTTCGACATGGCGAAGCTCTTCGACGTGCACGCGATGGTGCTCACCGGTGGCGCGCACCGCAGCGCCGAGGAGACCGGTCGGTTGCTGGAGCGGGCCGGGCTGCGACTGACCCAGGTCATCGGCACGCCCACGCTGACCGCGATCGAGGCGTTGCCCGCCGACTGAGCACGGCCGCTCCACCACGACCGGGGACAGGGCGGTGGCCGAGCCGCGGCCCTGTCCCCGGCCGTTCGTGGCGGTCCGTCAGCCGAGGCGGATCGGCACCGAGGCGTACGCGCGGAACGGCGTGTCGCGTTCGCGTACGGTCGGGCCGTCCGGTTCGAGTACGCCGAGGCGGGCCAGCCGGTCGAACACCACGGCACCCTCCATCCGGGCCAGGAAGGCACCGAGGCACAGGTGGGCGCCGCCACCGAAGGCGAGGTGCGGGTTGTCGGTGCGCCCCACGTCCAGCCGGTCCGGCCGGGTGAACCGGCGCTCGTCGTGGTTCGCCGAACCGATCATGAGCACCAGGACCCGTCCCCTGCGGACCGTGCGCCCGCCGATCTCGATCGGCTCGTGCACGTAGCGGGCCGTGCCCTGGATCGGGGCGTCCCAGCGCAGGAACTCGTCGACCGCGGTGGTCGCCAGGGTCGGGTCGGCCCGGAGCCGGTCGAGCTGGTCCGGGTGGGCCAGCAGCGCGGCGGTGCCGGTGGTGATCATGTGCACGGTGGTCTCGAAGCCGGCGAAGAACGAGAAGACGGTGTTGTCCACGATCTCGTCGTGGCTCAGGCTGTCGCCGGACTCCTCGACGTCGAGCAGCCGGGAGAGCAGGTCGTCGCCCCGGCGGGAGCGGCGCTGGTCGAGCAGGTCGCCGATGTGCTCGCGCAGCCAGCGGACGGCCACGTCGGCGTCGGCGCGGGCGTGCTCGGGGACCACGGCGGTGAAGGCGCGACCGAGGTTCATCGCGTGCCGACGGACGTCGTCGGTGGACTCCGGCGGAATGCCCATCAGCCGGCAGACCACCCGCACGGGCAGCGGGTAGGCGAGCTCGGGGACCAGGTCCATCCGGCCCGCCGCCACGGCCGGCGCGAGCATCTCGTCGACCAGTTCCTCGACGTAGGAGCGCAGTTGACGGACGACCGCGGGGCTGAACGCGCGGCTCATCAGCCGGCGCAGCCGGACGTGGTCCGGCGGGTCGCGGTAGAGCATGATGCGCTGGAAGAAGGCGCTGGCGGGGCCGTCGCCCACGGACACCTCGTGGTAGCCGGCGGGGAACTCGCTGCCCAGTCGGGGGTCGTGTTGCAGGGCCACCACGTCGGCGAAGCGGGTGACGCCCCAACTGCCCGGCCCGATCCGGCACAGCGGGCCGGCGGCGCGCAGCCGGGCGTACTCGGGGTAGGGGTCCTCGACGACGTTCGGGTCCAGGGCGTCGAACCGGGGTGCGAGGGTCGGTGCGCTCATCTGCCTAGTGTCTGTCGGGTTGCCGCCGTCGGGCAAGAGTGATGACGACACACCACACACTCCGTCGGTCCGGACGGGACGTCCGATCCGTGCCGGTCAGGGGCTCCGTCGACTTTTGTCGGATGTTCGGCCGGCGGTCCGGGTGCGATCACGTGCGGTGACCGGTGCGCCCGAACGGGCGTCGGCTGCGCTGTGCCGCGTGCACGGGACGGGTGTCCGGTTCCCCAGGTCGTCGCCGCTGCTCACCGTCGAGGCGTCGGTCCGGTGCCCGGGACCGGGGCCGGGCGGCCGGAGATCTTCCTGTGTAGGCACGGAAAGTAACGTGCATTGTGGTCCATCAGAATCATCAGCCGGAGATAGCACGCGGATGTCCCAGTATTGAAGCCGATCGGTTATTCCCATGCCGCGCGAGTGCGTTCTATGGTGTGAGATCAGCAGGAGGGGGGAATTGTGTTGCCTATGGTCAAGGCCCGGAGGGTGAGTCGAACCGCCGTAGCGATTTCCGTCAGCGGCAGCGTGGATCGGAGCACGGCGGGGTACGTCACCCGCGTCGCCGAGTACATGTTGGACCACGGTGACCTGCTGCCCGACCAGGTGGAACTGGACCTGACCGACGTCACCGGCGTAGACGAGGTGGGCTTCACCTCGCTCGTCGACGTCGCGGCCGGTGCGAGCGCGGCGGGGGCCGCGGTGGTCGTGCGCTGCGGGGCGGAGCGGGCGATGCTGGAGGGGCGGCGCAGCGGGCGCGGCGTGGCGTCCGAGCAGATCGGCCGCATGCTGCGGCTGCACCTGCAGTTCCTGGTGCGTCGGCGCAGGTCGCGACCGGCGGTGGCGGAGGCGCGGGTGGTGCGCTGGTGCCCCGGTCCGCTCGCCGGGCGCAATCGGGGCTGACCGGATCCGCGGGGGTGCGGGTCGGTCGGTCCGAAAGTTTATGTGTGCCGTTTCGGTCCGATTCAGAAAGACTTAACCGGAATATCCGCGCGGCGAGATCTGCAATTTGCATAAGTGGTCGGCGGCGTCACGTCGGTGGGGAATAGCTCGATTCGTGCGACGTCGATAATTGCGGTCTCAATCAATTGTGTTGTCGGATGTCGCCTCTCCGGTCGGCCGGGCGAGCCCACTACCCGACACCGCCCTCGCCCGGACGCGCCGCGTCGAACGCCGCCACCAGACGTCGGGGCGCCCGCCGTCGCCAGGCTTCGGTGAGCAGCTCGGACAGCTGCCCGGGATCGACCCGGTCCAGCCGGGCACTGGTCCAGCCCTGGCGTCCCCAGTGGTTGTCCGGGGCGCCGAAGGTGGCCGGGTCCTCGGCGAGCAGCGCGGCCTGCTCCTGCGGGTCGAGCCGCAGCATGACGGTGCCCGCGCCGGCCGGGAAGGCGGCGAAGATCTTGTTGCGGACCCGCAGGTCGGCGTTGTCGAAGTGGGCGCTGGCCTGCGCCTCGGGCAGGCCCAGCGCGATCCGCCGGACCTCGTCCTCAGTGATCATCTCGGCCCTCTCCGGGTCGTGCCGGCCCGGAGCGGACCGGCGGGCTCAGGTCACCGGCGCGCCGCGCAGCCGGGCGAGCGGGACGTCGGCGTCGGCGACCGCGCGTCGCACCAGGGTGACATAGTCGCGGACGAAGGTGTCCGCCCACAGTGGGTCGAACTCCGCCCGGGAACACAACAGCAGGGCGGAGAGCTGGTCGCCCTGCGGCACCACGACGAACTCCAGCGCGAAGCGCCGGCGTTCGAGCTGGGCCTCCATGTCGTCGAGCTCCTCGCCGGCCATGTCCGCCCGGGTCATCAGGCTGCCGAGCAGTTGGAACAGCACGTCGTCGGTGCGCCCGGTGCCGCCCGCCACGGTGTCCGGCGGGAGCAGCTGGTGCGGCAAGTCCTGGTGCCGCATCGCGTCCATCACGGTGGTCCGGGTGTGGGCGATCAGCTCGCTCAGTGTGGTGTCCGGCGTGAAGCGTTCCCGAAGCAACACCATGCTGGCGAAGAAGCCCACCGTGTCGCGTACCTGCGGCTGCCCACGGTTGGCGAACAGCGAGGCCACGGTGAGGTCGTCGGCGCCGGTCTCGGCGTACAGCAGGGCGTAGAACACCGCCAGCGTGACCGGGAACAGCGTGGTGCGGTGCCGACGGGCGAGCTGTCGCAGGGCGGCCGTGGTCTCGGCGTCCACGTAGTGCTCGACCGAGATCCACGGAGGTTCGCCCTCGGGCACCGGACGCCGTCTGCGGGCCGGCAGCTCCACCAGACGCGCGCCGCTCAGCTTGCCGGTCCAGTAGTCGGTGAGCCGCTGAAGGTTCGCACCGGAGAGCTGCTCGGCCTGCCAGCGGGCCCACTGCGCGTACTGCCACTGTGGGGCGGGCAGGTCGACCGTCTCGCCGGTCTCGGCCGCGTACAGCGCCCGCAGGTCGCGGGCGAGCAACGCGTTGGAGTAGTCGTCGGAGCAGTAGTGGTGCAGGGTGAGCACCACCAGGTGGTGCTCCGGGTCGAGCCGGACCACCCGTGGTCGCAGCGGCCACACCGAGGCGTCGACCCCGCCGGCCACCTCGGTGGCGACGATCTCCCGGGCGGCGGCGGCCGGGTCGGCCTCGGCCGACACGTCGGTCACCGGCACCGGCACCGGGCGCGGCTCGTGGATCTGCTGGCGCATCCGGCGACCCCGTGGGTACGTGGTCCGCAGCGGCTCGTGCCGGGCGGTCAGGGCGGCCACCGCCCGGGTCATCGCCTCGTGGTCGTACGGACCGCGCAGGCGCCACAGCACCTGTTCGTTGAGAGCGCTGTCCCGTCCCCGGTAGTGGTCCATCAGGGCCAGGAGGCGTTGGCCGACGGAAGCGGGTTCCTCACGCACGAGCTGAGCCACGGACCGAGCCTAGAACAGCCCGTGGACCTTGTCGACTGTGTCGATAGATGTATGTAGGGTCTTGCCGCCCGCCAGGCTCTCCCGGATAGTGCTCTGTATGCGAGCCGAGACCGCGCGTCCTCACCTGTCCGCGGCGTTCCTGGCGACCCAGGACGACCCGTACCCGGCCTACGCGCAACTGCGCGAACGCGGCCCGCTGTCCCGGGCCGAGCTGGGTCAGTGGCTGGTCACCGGGCACTCCCTGGTGTCCACGCTGCTGCGCGAGGGCCGGCTGGAGAGCCGGATGCCGCCGGAGTACACGCGGATCACCCTCGGCGACGGGCCGGGCGCGGAGTTCCTGGACCGGATCGTGCTGACCCGTACCCCGCCGGACCACACCCGACTGCGGCGGTTCATCGGTCGGGCGCTCGGTACCCCGGTGGCGCGCCGGCTGACCGGACACATCGGTGCGGCGGCCGACGCGCTGCTCGACCCCGCCCTGGAACGCGGCACCCTCGACGTGGTGACCGACCTCGCGGTGCCGTTGCCGGTCGGGGTGGTGTGCGACCTGATCGGGATCCCGGCCGAGGACCGGCCGGAGGTACTGACCCGGGTGATCTCGCTGGCCAAGGTGTTCGACGCGGCCAACCTCACCCCGGCCGACCTGCACGACATCAACGCCGCGCTGCCGTGGCTGCACGACTACCTCGGCGAGCTGCTCGCCACCCGTCGCGACGAGCCCGGCGGACCGACGCTGGCCGGGATGTACTGGGAGGAGTCGGCCACCGACCGGCTGTCCGTGGCCGACTTCGTGGACAACATGCTCTTCCTGTTCCACGCCGGCTTCGAGACCACCATGGGCCTGGTCTCCAACGGCGTCGCGGCGCTGCTCGCGCATCCGGACCAACTGCGCCGGCTGCGCGCCGACCCGGGCCTGGTGCCCACCGCGGTGGAGGAGTTCCTGCGGTACGACGCGCCGATCCAGAACGTCATCCGGGTGGCCCGCGAACCGGTGGAGGTGGAGGGGGTGAAGATCCGGGCGGGTCGGACCGTCCTGCTGCTGCTCGGCGCCGCCAACCGGGACGCCACCGTGTTCGCCGACGCCGAGCGCCTGGATGTCGGTCGTGACCCCAACCCGCATCTCGGGTTCGGCGGCGGGTTGCACCACTGTCTCGGCACCGCGATGGCCCGGTTGATGTCGGTGATCGTGTTCGAGCGGTTGGTGCGGACGGTGGAGATCCTCGGTCCGGCGGGGCCGCCGGTCCGGCGTCGACACGCCAGCCTGCGCTCGTACGACCAGCTACCGTTGCTGGTACGACCGCGCTGACCCGGGTGTGTCGGCTGTCTGGGCCGCAGGCGGCTGGGTAGGGTGGATGTCGTCTGTCGACATCAGGAGGATCCACACATGTCCGATGTGGTCGCACCGGTGATCCCTTTCCTTCGCTACCGGGACCCGGGTGCCGCCATCGACTGGCTCTGCTCCGCCTTCGGGTTCACGCTGCTGGAGAAGACCACCGGTGGCGAGGGTCAGGTGGTGCACGCCGAGCTGCGGTGGGGCATCGGGACGTTCCAACTCGGTCCGGCCGGCTCGTCCAGCCTGCCCATGGCCAGCCCACGGGACCTGCCGATGACCAGCCAGGGCGTCTACGTCTACGTCGGTGACGCCGTCGACGCCCACCACGACCGGGCGGTGGCGGCCGGCGCCGAGGTGGTCATGCCGCTCACCGACACCGACTACGGCTCGCGGGAGTACGTGGTCCGCGACCTCGAGGGCCACCTGTGGGGTTTCGGCAGCTACGCCCCGAAGCTCGACTGACCGTCGACGACAGAACGTCGGCTTCTTGTCGTCCGCCGGACGCAAAGAGCACATAGAGTGATTGTTCGTCCTGACAGGCTCGCCGTATCGACTCCGAGGAGTGACCCATGGCCGATTCCTCCGTGCCGCCCACCGTCGCCCCCTACATCGCCTACGAGAACCCGGCCAAGGCCATCGAATGGCTGGTGAACACGTTCGGTTTCACCACGCTCGGGGTCTTCGACGACGGGCAGGGCAACGTCTACCACGCCGAACTGAAGATCGGTGACCACGGTCTGATCATGATCAACCCGGCCAACGGCGGGCTGCGGCTCGGCGAGCCGCGGGCGCTCGGTGCCGCCACCGCCGGCACGTTCGTCCGGGTCGAGACCGACACCGAGGTGGACGCGCTGCACGCCAAGGCGGTCGCCGGTGGCGCCGAGATCCTGCTCGCGCCGGAGAGCAAGCCGCACGACTCGTACGAGTTCACCTGCCAGGACCCGCAGGGCCACGTGTGGACCATCGCGACCTACCGGACCGCGCTCGGCTGATCCGACCCGCGACACACCGCGGCCCCGGTGCCCTCCGCGACGGAGGTACCGGGGCCGCTGTTCGTGTCGGCCGAACCTGATCAGCGGCGAGGCAGCAGGAAGCTACCCAGCAGGGCCAGCGCGAAGCTGATCACGCTGAACCAGAGCGTGCCGACCATGGCCCGTTGGAAGCTGATCTGGCTGGCCTCGAACGACCGCTGTTCGATCACCTCGACGGCCCGGTCACCGCCGCCGGCGGCCACGGTCACGCTGTCGCAACCGGCCGGCGGCAGCGTCGGGTCGGCGGCGCCGAGCTGGGTGCTCACGCAGTCCCGGAAGCGTTGCCCGATCTGCTCGGCCTGGCCCTCGGCGACACCGACGGCGACCAGGTCCGCGCGCAGACGCGGTCCCACGTCGTCGGTGGCGGTGGGCGCGTTGGCGGCGATCAGGCTGAAGAAGAGCGTGCCGCAGGCGGCGATGCCCAGCGTCACACCGATCTGGTAGTTGGCGTTCACCACCCCGGAGGCCGATCCGGCCTGATGTCCGGGCACGTCGTGCAGGGAGTACCCCATCAGCGGCGGGAAGGTCATACCCATGCCGGCACCGCCGATGAACATCGGCACGAGCAACTGCCAGATGGTCACCTGCGGGGTGCTGTCGATCACCCACATGAACCAGAACATGCTGGCGATCAGCAGCACCAACCCGAACTGGAGGCCCACCCGACCGAGCTTCGGCGTGATCCAGCGGGCGGAGAGCCAGCCGAGCAGCGGCACCGCGATGTCCCAGGGCAGCCCGGCCAGCCCGGCGCGCAGGATGCTGTAGCCCACGCCGATCTGCACGTAGATCGTGATGACCAGGAAGAACGACATCACCGCGCCCTGGAAGAGGAAGACCACCACCAGGCCGGAGCTGAACGAGCGGTGCCGGAACAGCGACAGCGGCACCAGCGGCGACTCGGTGCGGGCGCGCTGGTGCAGCACGAACAGCGCGAACACCACCAGACCGGCGACCATCATGGCGTACGTCCACAGCGGCCAGCCGTGCTCGCGCCCCTGCACCAGCGGATAGACGATCAGCATCACCGCCGCCGTGATCAGCGTCGCGCCGACCACGTCGAGCCGTTCCCCACGGTTGCGCTCGGACTCGGGCAGCAGCGCCCGCGCGGCGAAGAACGCCGCGATGCCGATCGGGACGTTGACCAGGAAGATCATGCGCCAGCCGAGGCCGCCCACGTTCGCGGTGGTCAGCAGCGCGCCGACCAGCGGACCGCCGACCGTACCGAAGGCGAGCGCGGCGCTGAGCGCGGCGAACGCCCGGCCGCGTTCCTTGGGGGCGTAGAGCAACTGGATCAGCGTGTAGACCTGCGGCACCATCACCGCGCCCATCGCGCCCTGGAGGAAGCGCAGCACGATGAGCTGCTCGGGCGACTGGGCCATGCCGGCGAGCAGCGAGGTGAAGGTGAAGCCGGCGACACCGATCAGGAACATCCGGCGTACGCCGACGATGTCGCCGAGCCGACCGGAAATGATCAGCATCGAGGCGAAGGCGAGCGCGTAGCCGGCCACCAGCCACTGCATGGTGGAGGCGGTGGCGTTGATGCCGTCCCGGATCGACGGCAGCGCCACGTTGACGATGGTGATGTCGAGCAGGTCCAGCACGAACCCGGTGAGCACCACGATCAGGGCGAGGGTGCGCTTGCGACCGGTGACCGGTGGTACGAACTCGTCGGGTGGCGTCGCGGCCGGCGCCGGCGCCGACACTGTGTCGGTGTCGGTTCCTGGCGACGTGCGAGTGTCGTCAGACATCAGATCCCTCTCCTGGGGGGTTCGGTGGACGTGACGGTGCGGGTGCGTCCCCGGTGTCCGGGCACGGAAGGAGATCACCCGGTCGCTCTAGGTCAGCAACTTATTGGAAATGTGTGTCGATGCGAAACCCGCCACACCGGAGCGGATCGGGTCGAGCAGTGAATTGCCGTCGTGAGTGGACACGACAAGGGTTCTGCCGAGACTCGCCAGTGCGGCGGCGTACCCGGTGGGGGCGGCCAGGTCGGCGAGGTGCGGTCGGGCGACCGGGATTGGTGTGCCCGTCCAGCGCAGCATCCGGGCCGGCTGGTCCGGCGCGGACACCGTGATCGTGGCGGGGTCGACGGTCAGACCGTCCCCGGTCGCCTTGACCAGTGCCTCCTTCCTGGTCCAGTAGCGGATGAAGGCGGCCGTGCGGTCCCGGTCGGCGGTGGCCGCGACCACCGCGCGCTCGACCGGGGACAGGGCGCGCCACGGGAGGTCCCGTCCGCGTACCGCGATCCGTTCGACGTCCATCCCGACCTCGGTCCGGCCGGCGAACGCCACCGCACACCACCGCCCGGAGTGCGCGACGGAGAACGACACCGGTGCGGCGGGTACGCGCAGCACCGGCTTGCCGTGTGGACCGCCGCACTGTCGGCACACCGCCTCGAAACGCAACCCGGTGGCCGGGGTGTCGAGCATCCCGGCGAGCACCAGCCGGGTCAGCGCCCGGGCGGTGAGGTGTGTCGCGCGCGAGTGCGGGTCGGTGAACCCGGCGTGCCGGTCGCGTTCCGGCGCGGACAGCAGGGCGAGCAGGCGCTCGTCGTCCGGTGACCCGACCTCGGCCCACCAGACCTGGCAGCTGCCCTCCACGGGCGGGCCGGTCGCCATCGCGGGTGCCACCTCTCCGCCGGTCACCACCGGGGTCTGACCGGCCGTCATGCCGTCGTATGTGGAGCCTATTGCAAGTAGCATGTTCTTTCTACTGTACGTATCCGTGTCGGCTTGTTACCTTGGCGTCGGCACGGACTCGTGTGGCGGTGCCGGACAACTCCGTCGAACAGGGGAGACCCAGATTGGGCGTCGAGGCCGAACACACACGACCCTTCACCCGGGACGGCATGCGGGACGACATCGCGGCCGTCCTCGGTGAACCACCCGGCACTGTCGCGGACGACGCCGACCTGCTCCAGCTCGGTCTCGACTCGATCGGTGTGATGCGACTGGTGGCCCGCTGGCACCAGCGGGGCGTGACGGTGAGCTTCGCGGAGCTGGTCGAGGGACGCACACTGGACGACTGGTGGGCAATGGTCGCCGGGCGGGCTCCCGCCGACGCGGTGACGCCCGACGCGCCGCCGCTGACCGTCGTCGACGCGGACGAACCCTTCGACCTCGCCGCGATGCAACACGCGTACTGGGTGGGTCGGGGCGACGGCCAGGCCCTCGGCGGCGTCGGCGCGCACTTCTACAACGAGTTCGACGGCAGCGGCGTGGACCCGGCCCGGCTCGACGTCGCGGTCCGTGCCCTGCTGCGCCGACACGGGATGCTGCGGGCCCGCTTCGACGACGACGGCCGGCAGCGCATCCTGCCGGAGAGCCCGTGGCCCGGCCTGACCGTGCACGACCTGCGGGCCCACGACCACGCCGAGGCCGAGCGGACCCTGCTCGACCTGCGCGACCGGCTGTCGCACCGGCGGCTGGAGGTGGGCCGGGGCGAGGTCTTCGACGTGCAGCTCTCGCTGCTGCCCGACGGCGGTACGCGCTGCCACGTGCACATCGAGATGCTGGTGGCCGACGCGCACAGCTTCCGGATCCTGATGTCGGAACTCGCCCGCCTCTATCGGGACCCGGACGCCGAGCTGCCCCCGATCGCGCTGGACTACCCGAGCTACCTGGCGACCCTGCGTGAGCGCCGGGTCGGCGAGCGGGACGCGGACCAGGCGTACTGGCAGGCGCGGCTGCCCGAGCTGCCCGGCCCGCCGGAGCTGCCGCTGGCCGTGGACCCGCAGCAGGTCAGCGGCCAGCGGGTGGTCCGGCACCACCACTGGGTCGCCGCCGACCAGGTCGAGCGACTGACCCGCCGCGCCCGCACCTACGGGCTGACCCTGCCGGTGCTGTTCCTGGCCGCCTTCGGGCACGTGCTGGGCCGGTGGAGCGCCGCCGGCCGGTTCCTGCTCAACCTGCCGCTCTACGACCGGCAGCCGGTGCACCCGGACGTCGCCCACCTGGTCGGCGACTTCACCAACCTGCTGCTGCTGGAGGTGGACACCACCACCGAGCGCGACTTCGCCGCCTTCGCCCGCGCCGTGCAGGAGCGGCTACGGGCCGACGCCGCGCACCCCGGCTACACCGGAGTGGACGTGCTGCGGGACCTCACCCGGCTGCGCGGCGGTACGCCCGTCGGCGCCCCGGTGGTCTTCACCAGCGCGCTCAGCCTCGGCGAACTGTTCGACGGCGAGGTGCGGGAGAGCTTCGGCGCACCCGGCTGGACCATGTCGCAGACCCCGCAGGTGTGGCTGGACGTGCAGGTCACCGAGCGCGAGCACGGGCTGTTCGTGAACTGGGACTGCGTCGAGGAACTCTTCCCGGCCGGGCTGGTCGGCGAGATGTTCGACGCGTACCTGCGGATCCTCGGCTGGCTGCTCGACGACGACGCCGACTGGGCCGGGTACCCGCCGGAACTGCTGCCGGAGCGGACCCGGCAGGTCCGCGCGGCGGCCAACGACACGGCCCGTCCGGTCCGTCGTCGTCGGCTGCACGACGACTTCTTCGCCCGGGCCGCCGCCGAACCGGACCGTCCGGCGCTGCTCTGGGGCGCAGACGGTCGACTCGACTACGGCGACCTGGCCGCGCAGGCCGACCGCGTCGCCGGAGCGCTGGTCGCCAACGGGCTGCGCCCCGGCGACCCGGTGGCGGTCACCGTCGAGAAGGGACCCCGACAGGTCGTCGCGGTGCTCGGCGTGCTGCGGGCCGGCGGCGTGTACGTGCCGGTCGGCGTCGACCAGCCGGCCGCCCGCCGGGCGCGGATCCACGCGGTGGCCGGGGTGCGGCACGTGGTGGCCGGGGTTCCCCTGCCGGAGCTGCCCGGGGACCTGTGCGTGGTCGACGTGGCGGACCGCTCGTACCCGGCGGCCGGACCGGTACCCGGCAGCGACGACGACCCGGCCTACCTGCTGTTCACCTCCGGCTCCACGGGTGAGCCGAAGGGCGTGCAGGTGCCGCACCGGGCGGCGGTCAACACGATCGACGACATCGACCGGCGCTTCGACGTCGGCCCGGACGACCGGGTGCTCGCGGTCTCGGCCCTCGACTTCGACCTCTCCGTGTACGACATGTTCGGCATGCTGAGCGTCGGTGCGGCGCTGGTCTGCGTTGGCGAGGACGAGCGGCGTGACGCCGACCGGTGGGTGGACCTGGTCCGGCGACACCGGGTGACGATCTGGCAGTCCGTGCCGGCGTTGCTGGACATGCTGCTGACCACCGGCACCGACGGCGACCTGCCGCTGCGACTGGCCCTGCTCGGCGGCGACTGGGTCGGGCTCGACCTGGCCGGACGGCTGGCCGCGCAGGCGCCGGGCGCGGTCCTGGTGGCGCTCGGCGGCACCACGGAGACCGCGATCCACTCCACCGTCCAGGTGGTGCCGGTGCCGGTGCCCGACGACTGGCGCTCGGTGCCGTACGGCGTGCCGCTGGCCAACCAGCTCATGCGGGTGACCGACCCGGCGGGCCGCGACCGGCCCGACTGGGTCACCGGTGAACTCTGGATCGGCGGCCGGTCGGTGGCCGACGGCTACCGCGGCGACCCCGCCCGCACCGCCGCGCAGTTCCGCGAGATCGACGGGGTGCGCTGGTACCGCAGCGGTGACCTGGCCCGCTACCACCCGGACGGCACCGTGGAGTTCCTCGGCCGGGCCGACGCCCAGGTGAAGATTCGGGGTCACCGGATCGAGCTGGGGGAGATCGAGACCGCGTTGGAACGGCACCCCGCCGTCCGTCGCGCGGTCGCGGTCGCCCTCGGTACGCCCCGACAGCTCGCCGTCGCCGTCACCACCGACACCGACCTGGACCCGGCCGCGTTGCGCGACTGGCTGGCCGAGCAGGTGCCCGGGTACATGGTGCCCGAGCGGGTGGTGCTCACCGACGACCTGCCGCTGTCGGCCAACGCCAAGATCGACCGGCGGGCGGTGACCCGGCTGGTCGAGGCCGCCGGCCCCGGCCCCGAGCAGCTCGAACCGCCGGTCGGCGAGATCGAGCGCGAGGTGGCTCGGATCTGGGCCGACCTGCTCGGGGTACCCGCCGTCGGGCGGCGGCAGAGCTTCTTCACGGCGGGCGGCGACAGCCTGGTCGCCACCCGGTCGATGGCCCTGCTCGCCGCCGCCGGGCTGGACGGTGCGAACCTGCGCCAACTCTTCGCCACCCCGGTGCTGGCCGACTTCGCCGCCACCCTGCGCCGCGTCGAGGGGAGCCGCCCGGTCGCCGCCGAGCTGCGCTCCGACCCGGCCAACCGGTACGCGCCCTTCCCGCCCACCGACGTGCAGCGGGCGTACTGGCTGGGGCGCAGCAGCGAGTTCGCCCTCGGTGGCGTCGGCTCGCACTGGTACTGGGAGTTCGACGGTGCCGACGTCGACCTGGACCGGCTGGAGGACGCGGTCGACCTGCTGGTCACCCGGCACGACATGCTCCGCGCGATCTTCGACGACGACGGCGACCAGCGGGTGCTGGCCGAGGTCGACCGGTTCCGGATCACCGTCCACGACGGCGGCGACGCCGAACTGCGCGAGCTGCGGGAGCGGATGGCCCACCGGGTCCCCGACCCGAGCCGCTGGCCGCTGCTGGCGATCGCCGCCGTCCGGTACGCCGACGGCCGGGTCCGCATCGGGTTCAGCTTCGACTACATCGTGCTCGACGCGCTCAGCATCGTGATCTTCTTCGACGAGCTGACCACGCTCTACACCGACCCGGCGGCATTGCTGCGGCCGGTCGGGGTGACCTTCCGCGACTACGTGCTGGCCGACTCGTCGGCCGTGGAGGACGACCAGCGGTACTGGCGGGAGCGGCTGGACAGCCTCCCGCCCGCGCCGCCGCTGCCGCTGGCCGTGGACCCGGACACCGTGGTCGCCCCGCGCTTCGTCCGCCGGGAGGACCGGCTCGACCCGACCCAGTGGGCCCGGCTGACCGAGCAGGCCCGGCGGCACGGGGTGACCCCGGCCAGCGTCCTGGCCGCCGCCTTCGCCGAGGTGCTGTCGGCCTGGTGCGGTCGCGGGGAGCTGACCCTCAACCTCACCCTGTTCAACCGCCGTGACGTGCACCCCGACATCAACAACATCCTCGGCGACTTCACCTCGCTGCTGCTGCTGGCGCACCGGGCGGGGGAGGGGGACACCTGGCTGGACGTGGTCCGGCGGACCCAGGAGCAGGTCTGGGAGGGGATGGCCCACGACTCGGTCTCCGCGCTGTGGGTACTTCGCGAACTCGCCCGCCGCCAGCAGGGCGGCGCGGTGAGCATGCCGGTGGTGTTCACCAGCGCGCTCGGCGTCGCCGGTGGCATGAGCGAGATGTCGTTCCCCTTCGGCGAGCTGGTCTGGGGCATCTCGCAGACCCCGCAGGTCTGGCTCGACAACCAGGTGATGGAGCGCGACGGCGGGCTGGTCTACAACTGGGACTCGGTCGACGAACTGTTCCCGGCCGGACTGCTCGACGCCATGTTCGACGCGTACCGGGCGCTACTGCTGCGGCTGACCACGGCGGAGTGGGACGCGGTGCCCCCGGCCCCGCTGCCGGCGGCGCAGCGGCGGGTCCGGGACACGGTCAACGACACCGCCGGCCCGCTGCCGACCGGCCTGCTGCACACCGGCTTCTTCACGCACGCCACCGCCACGCCCGACGCCACGGCCGTGGTGACCGCCGACGGCGATGCGGTCGACTACCGCGAACTCGCCGTGCGGGCGCTGCGCCTCGGCGGGGCGTTGCGCGCGCACGGCGTCCAGCCCGGCGACGCCGTCGCGGTCACCCTGCCGCGCGGCGTCGACCAGGTCGCCGCGGTGCTCGGCGTGCTCGCGGCGGGCGGCCACTACGTCCCGGTCGGCGTCGACCAACCGGCCGAACGCCGCGACCGGATCTACTCCCGGGCCGGGGTACGCGCCGTCGTCGCCCGACCCGACCTGGACACCGGTCATCCGGTGGTGGCGCCGGACACGCCCGCCACCCCGCTGCCCGCACCCGTCGAGGTGGACCCGGAGCAGCTCGCCTACATCATCTTCACCTCCGGCTCCACCGGCGAGCCGAAGGGCGTGGAGATCACCCACCGAGCCGCGCTGAACACCATCGACGACATCAACACCCGCTACGGCGTCGGCCCCGACGACCGGGTGCTGGCCATCTCGGCGCTCGACTTCGACCTCTCCGTGTACGACCTGTTCGGGCTGCTCGGCGTCGGCGGCGCGGTGGTCTGCGTCGCCGACGAGGATCGGCGGGAGGCGCGCCGGTGGGCCGCCGCCGCCCGCAGCGCCGGTGTCACGGTCTGGAACTCGGTGCCCGCGCTGCTGGACATGCTGCTGGTCGCCACCGACAGCGACGGTCTGCCCGACCGGCTGCGGCTGGCCCTGCTCTCCGGCGACTGGGTCGGGCTCGACCTGCCCGGCCGGCTGCGCGACCGGTGCCCCGAGGCCCGGTTCGTCGCGATGGGCGGGGCCACCGAGGCGGCCATCTGGTCCAACGCCTGCGAGGTCGACGTGGTGCCCGCGCACTGGCGGTCCGTGCCGTACGGGCTGCCGCTGCGCAACCAGCGCTACCGGGTGGTCGATCCACGCGGCCGGGACTGCCCGGACTGGGTGCCCGGTGAGCTGTGGATCGGCGGCGTCGGGGTGGCCCGGGGCTACCGGGGTGACCCGGAGACCACCGCACGGCAGTTCGTCACCGTGGACGGAGCGCGGTGGTACCGCACCGGGGACCTGGGCCGGTACTGGCCCGACGGCACGCTGGAGTTCCTCGGCCGGGTCGACTTCCAGGTCAAGATCCGTGGGCACCGGATCGAGCTGGGGGAGATCGAGGCGGCCGCGGAGGCGTACGCCGGGGTGGCCCGCGCCGTCGGGCTGACCGTCGGCGAGGGTACGCACCGGCGGCTGGCGCTGGCCGTGGTCGCCGCCGACGAGCCGGTCGACGAGGCGGCGCTGGTCGGCTTCCTGGCGTCTCGGCTGCCCAGCTACATGGTGCCGGAGCGGGTGGTCGGCGTACCCGGGCTGCCGCTGACCGCCAACGGCAAGGTGGACCGTCGGGCGTTGACCGCCCAGGTGGACACCGAACCCGACGACGCGGCCGACGAGAGCCCGCGCGGGGACAGCGAGAAGCTGATCGCCGAGATCTGGGCCGAGGTGCTCGACTGCGAGCGGATCGGCCGGCAGCAGAGCTTCTTCGCCCTGGGCGGGGACAGCCTGCTGGCCACCCGGCTGGTGGAGACGCTGCGGCTGCGCCACGGGGTGGAGCTGTCGCTGCGGCAACTGTTCCTGGCGCCGACCGTGGCGCAGTTGGCAGACGTCTTCGACGCCCACCGCGGCGCGGTGGAACCCGGTGACTTCGAGGAGGGCACGATATGAGTCAGTCGTCCGCCGGTGACCTGCTCGCCGAGCTGGAGAGCGTGGGGGTACGGGTCTGGTTGGAGGCCGGTCAACTGCGCTTCCGGGCACCGCAGGGGGCGATGACGCCGGATCGCCGCGAGGCGTTGCGCGCCCGCCGCGACGAGATCGTGGCGCACCTCGACAACGCCGCCGGCAACGGCACCCTGGTCCCCGACCGGGCGCACCGGCACGACCCGTTCCCGGTCACCGACGTGCAGGCGGCGTACCTGCTCGGGCGGGGCGAGACGTTCGCGTACGGCGGCGTCGCCTGCCACGGCTACGGCGAACTGGTCTATCCCGAGCTGGACCCGGAGCGGATGACCGCCGCCTGGCGGGCCCTGATCGCCCGGCACGACATGCTCCGCGCGGTGGTGGAGGCCGACGGCGCGCAGCGCGTCCTCGCCGAGGTGCCGCCGTTCGAGGTGCCGGTGATCGACCTGACCGGCCGCCCCGAGGCGGTGGTCGAGGCGGCGGTCAGCGCGGTCCGCGCCGAGATGGACCACCTGGTGCACACGCCCGACCGGTGGCCGCTGTTCGCCGCCCGGATCACCCGCGCCGACCACCGGACCGTGCTGCACGTGTCGATCGACTTCCTGATCGCCGACTTCATCAGCGTCCAGGTGGTCCTCGACGAGCTGCACCGGCTCTATCACCGGCCGGACGAGCCGCTGCCGCCCCTGGAGATCACCTTCCGGGACTACCAGCTCGCCGAGCGCGCGGTGCGGGAGAGCCCGCGCCACGAGCGGGACAAGCAGTGGTGGCTGGCCCGGGTCGACGACCTGCCGGCCGCGCCGGAACTGCCCACGGTGGCCCGCCCCGCCGACAGCGAGGGCCGCTTCCGCCGCTGGGAGACCCGGCTGTCGCCGCAGGTCTGGGAGGGGCTGCGGCAGCGCGCCGGCCGACACGGGGTCAGTCCGTCCGGTGCGGTGCTGGCCGCGTTCTCGGACGCCATCGCCGCGTACAGCCGACGGTCCCGGTTCACCCTCGACATCACCCTGCTCAACCGGGCACCGGTGCACGAGCAGGTCAACGCCCTGGTCGGTGACTTCACCTCGGTGGACCTGCTGGCCGTGGACGCCGACCCGACCCGTCGGTTCGACGAGCGGGCCCGGGACCTGCAGGCCCAGCTCTGGGAGGACCTGGACCACCGCTCGTTCAGCGGCATCGAGGTGATGCGGGAGATCGCCCGCCGGCAGGGCGCCGAGGCGGCGCTGTTCCCGGTGGTGTTCACCAGCGCCATCGGCATCACCTCGGCCGGAGCCGCCGCCGACGGCGCGCCGCTGGGCGAGCTGGGCTACGGGATCAGCCAGACGCCGCAGGTCTGGATCGACTGCCAGAACATCGAGCGCGACGGCGGCCTGGTGTCCAACTGGGACGTCCGGGAGGAGGTCTTCCCGCCCGGCGTGGTCGACGGCATGTTCGCCGCGTACGACGCGTTGCTGCACCGGCTGGCCGGCGACGACGCGGCCTGGACCGGGACCGGGCACCCGGACCCGCCCGAGGAGACGCGGGACCGCCGCGCCGAGACCAACCGGACGCAGGCGCCGGTCCCCGCCGGGATGCTGCACGACCGGGTGGTGTTGCAGGCGCTGAGCACCCCGGACCGGCCCGCCGTCGTCGCCGCCGACCGTACGCTCGACTACGCCGAGCTGCTCGGCCGGGCCGCCGGGGTGGCCGAGGCGCTGACCGCCGCCGGCTGCCGCCGCCAGGAACTGGTCGCGGTGGTCATGGACCGGGGCTGGGAGCAGGTCGTCGCGGTGCTCGGCGCGTTGCTGGCCGGCTGCGTCTACGTACCGGTGGACACCTCGCAACCGGCGGCGCGCCGCCGGACCATCCTGACCAACGCCGGGATCCGCTGCGCACTCACCCAGTCCGCAGTGGACCGGGACGGCTGGGCCGAGGGGCTGCGCCTGCTCGACGTGGACCTGCTGGGCACCGGGCAGCCGCAGCCGGTCGAGGGCTCCGGCGACCCGGAGGAGTTGGCGTACGTCATCCACACCTCCGGCTCCACCGGCACCCCCAAGGGCGTCATGATCAATCACCAGGGCGCGGTGAACACCGTGCTCGACATCAACGACCGCTTCGGCGTCGGCCCCGACGACCGGGTGCTCGGCCTCTCCAACCTCGGCTTCGACCTGTCGGTGTACGACATCTTCGGGCCGCTGTCGGTGGGCGGTGCGGTGGTGCTGCCCGACCCGCAGCGCCGGGGCGACCCGTCGCACTGGGCCGACCTGGTCGGCACGCACGGCGTCACGGTGTGGAACTCGGTGCCCGCCCAGTTGCAGATGCTGCACGACTACCTCGTCTCGGCCACGGACACCGTGCCGGCCGGGCTGCGGCTGGCGATGCTCTCCGGCGACTGGATCCCGGTGGCGCTGCCGGACCAGATCCGCGCCCGGGTGCCCGGACTGCGGATCGTCAGCCTCGGCGGGGCGACCGAGGCGTCCATCTGGTCGATCTGGTATCCGATCGAGCAGGTCGACCCCCAGTGGCGCAGCATCCCGTACGGTCGTCCGCTGACCAACCAGAGCTTCCACGTGCTCGACGCGGCCCTGCGGCCCCGCCCGGACCTGGTCAGCGGTGAGCTGTACATCGGCGGCGTGGGGCTGGCGGTGGGCTACCTCAACGACCGCGAGCGCACCGCCGAGCGCTTCGTCGTGCACCCGCAGACCGGTGAGCGGCTGTACCGCACCGGTGACCTGGGCCGGTACCTGCCCGACGGCACCATCGAGTTCCTCGGCCGGGAGGACCTCCAGGTCAAGATCCGGGGCTACCGGATCGAGCTGGCCGAGATCGAGGCGGCGCTGGGCGGACACCCGGCGGTCGCCGGGGCGGTCGTGGTGGTCGACGGGGACACCCCGCTGGAGCGCCGGCTGGCCGCGTTCGTCGAACCGGCCGGACGGCCGGTCACCGCCGCACAGGCCGAGCACGACCAGGCGGCCGTCGGGCAGCTCGGCGAGGACGCCTGCGCCGACGCGGACAGCACGCTCGCCGGTGTCGACCGGGAGCGCTACCTCGCGTACGCGCACCGGCTGGACGACGTCGCGCTGCCGGCCATGGTGGACGCGTTCCGCGCCGCCGGGCTGTTCGCCGCCGGCAGCCGGCACCCGCTGGCGGACCTGCTGGAGACCGCGCACGTCGCGCCCCGCCACCACCGGCTGGTCCGGCGCTGGCTGCGCGCGCTCACCGGTGCCGGCCTGCTCGACCAGGACGCCGACGGCCGGTACGGGCTGACCCCGGCGGGCGCGGCGGCGGACACCGACGCCGGATGGCGGGAGGTCGCGCAGCTCGCCGACGCCGAGGAGCGGGACCTGCTGGACTACTTCCGGGCCAGCACCGCGCAACTGCCCGCGCTGCTGCGCGGCGAGGACGACCCGCTGGCGCTGCTGTTCCCGCAGGGCCGGGTGGACGTCTCGCAGGGCCTCTACGAACGCACACTGTTCAACCGGTGGGCCAACGAGGCGGCGGCGGCCCTGGTACGGCGGATCGCCGAGCAGCGGATCGAACCCGGTGCGCTGCGGGTGCTGGAGGTGGGGGCCGGGGCCGGTGGCACCACCGCCGCCGTGCTCGCCGCGCTGGACGGGCACGAGGTGGACTACCTGGCCACCGACCTGTCCCCGTTCTTCCTGGGCGAGCTGCGGACCCGGTTCGGCGAGCGGCCCAGCCTGCGCCTGGAGGCGGTCGACATCGACCGGGACCTGGCCGGGCAGGGGCTCTCCCCGAACTCCTTCGACGTGATCGTGGCCGGCGACGTGCTGCACGCCAGCGCCGACGTGGGCCGCGCGCTGGACCGGCTGCGCGAGGTGCTCGCCCCGCAGGGCTGGCTGGTCGCCTGCGAGATGACCCGCGACCACCACCAGATCATGACGTCGCTGGAACTGCTGGTCCGGGTGGACGAGGCCACGGCCGACTTCACCGACCTGCGTCAGGGCACCGAGCAGGTGTTCCTCGACCGACGCTCCTGGCTGGACGTGCTGGGCGCGGCGGGCGCGACCCGGCCGCTGTGCCTGCCCGAGCCGGACGGCTTCATCGCCGAGCTGGGCATGTGCGTGCTGGCCGCCCGGTTCAAGACCGACCGGGTGCGGATCTCCCGCGACGACCTGACCGAGCACCTGGCCGGGCGACTGCCGCAGTACATGGTGCCCTCGGTGGTCCAGGTCGTCGACGCCCTGCCGCTCAACGCCAACGGCAAGGTCGACCGGGCGGCGCTGCGCCGTCGACTGCCCCGGCGGGGCACGACGACCACCGCCGGGTCGTCCGGTGCCCTCGGCAGCGACCTGGAACGCCGGATCGCGGCGGTCTGGGCCGAGGCGCTGCGGCTGCCCCGGGTCGGCCGGGACGAGAACCTCTTCGAACTCGGCGGGGACTCCCTGGTCGCGGCGCAGATCACCGGCCGGATCCTGGAGGAGGTCCCGCAGGCCGCCGGTCTCTTCTTCGACCAGTTGCTGCGGCAGGTGCTGGAGCAGCCCACGGTGGCCGCGCTCGCCGGGCACATCGAGGCGGAGTCGGCCACCCCGGTCACCGCGTCGCCGTCGGAGCCGACCACGTCGAGCGGGGACGGGCTGTGGCTGCGGCACGAGGGCGCCGAGGGGGTGCCCTGGGTACTGGTGCCCGGCGGTGCGGACGCCGACCCGTACGCGGGTCTGGTGCCGCACCTGGCGGCGACCGGACCGGTGCTCGGGTTGGCCCCGGGCGCGGCCGACGACCTGCTCCGGGTCGCCGCCGCGCAGGCCCGGCTGGTCACCACGGCCGGACACCCGGCGGTACGGCTGGTCGGGTACGGCCTCGGCGCCACGGCCACGCTGGAGGTGGCCCGGTCGCTGATCGAGGCCGGCGGGCAGGTCGACGCGGTGGTGCTGATCTCGCCGTGGCGGCCGACCCCCGGCGGTGACCCGGCGGCGGCGTATCAGGCGGAGACCGGTGCTGCCGGGGAGCCCGGCGAGGACTTCGCCGCGCGACTGGCGGCCGTCGCCCGACACGAGCCGACGCTCTACGCCGGTGACCTCGTCGTGCTGCGGCCCACCGGCGCGGTGCCCTACGACGCGCAGGACCTGGAGTTCTGGGCCGACCTGTGCCTGGGCGACGTCCGCACCGTCGACGTGGACGCCGACCACCTGACGGTGCTGGGTCCGGCGGCCGGGACCGCGCTGGCGGCCCTCGACCCGGAGCCGGCGCGGTGACCGCTGTCGCCGTGCTCGGCGCCTCCGGGGCGGTCGGGCGGGCGGCGGTGACGCTGCTGCGGTCCTGGGACGTCGGCCCGCTGCGAGTGGGCGCCCGGCGTCCCCCGCAGCTCGACGGCGTCGACCGGATAGTCGTGGACGCCCGCGACGCGGCCGACCTGGCCCGGTTCTGCGCCGGTGCCCGGGTGGTGCTCAACTGCGCCGGCCCGGCCGTGGAACTTGTCGACCAGGTGGCCCGCGCGGCGGTGGCGGCCGGTGCCGACTACGTCGACGCGGCCGGTGACGACGCGCTGCACGCCGCGGTGGCGGCGGTGGCCGACGGCAGCGGTCGGGCGGCGGTGGTGTCGGCCGGCATGATGCCCGGACTGACCGGGCTGCTGCCCCGGCTGTTGGCCGCCCACCTGCCCGACGGCGAGCGGCTGACCGGCTACGTCGGTGGGCGGGACCGGTTCACCCTGACCGCCGCCGTGGACTACGTCGCCGCCGACGAGAGTTTCGGCTGGCCCGCCGCGGCCTGGCGGGACGGCCGGGTGGTGCGCAACGCGCTGCGCCCGGTGTCGGAGCTGACCCTGCCGTGGTTCCCCGAGCCGGTCACCGCACAGCCCTACCTGGGCACCGAGACCGCCCGGGTGGCCGCCGCGCTGGGGCTGCGACAGGTCGACTGGTATTCGGTCTTCGCCGGTGAACGGGTGCTGGCCGCGCTGCGGGCCGTTCCCGGGACCGCCGAGGGCGGGCACCGGGAGTCCGGCGAGCGACTGTGCCGGGCGGCCGAGCTGGACCTGTTCGGCCACCCGGCGTACCAGAACCTGGTGGTGACCTTATCGGGGCCGAGTGGGGAGCGGACCGCCGTGGTCCGCAGCACCGGCGCCAGCGAACTCACCGGCAGCATCGCCGCGCTGACGGCCCGGGCGGTGCTGGCCGGCGCGGTGCCGCCGGGCGTCTGGCACGCCGACGAGGTCCTCGACCCGATCGCCACCGTCACCGAACTGGCGGCGGTGCCGGCGGTGCCGCTGGCCACCGTGGTGGCGGACGTCTCCGCCGTCGAGCAGTACGAGGAGGACGTGATATGAAGCGACCCACCCGGGTGGTCGTCTGCGGCACCCGGTTCGGCCAGGTCTATCTGGAGTCCTTCCGCGAGGCGGACCCGAGCTTCCAGCTCGCCGGTGTCCTCGCCGGTGGCAGCGAACGGTCCCGGGCCTGCGCCGCGCACTACGGCGTGCCGCTGTACACGGCGGTGGACCAGTTGCCCGACGACATCGACATCGCCTGCGTGGTCATCCGGGGCGGGCTGCTCGGTGGCCGTGGCTCCGAGCTGGCCATGGAGTTGATGGCGCGGGGCGTACACGTGCTCCAGGAGCACCCGCTGCACCACGACGAGCTGGCCCGCTGCCTGCGCCAGGCCCGCCGGCACAAGGTGGTGTACCAGCTCAACCCGTTCTACCGGCACATCACCCCGGTCCGCCGGTTCCTCGGCGCGGCGGGCGAGCTGCTGCGTCGCCAGCCACCGCGCTACCTCGACGTGGCCTGCGGCTTCCAGCTGGCGTACTCGCTGCTGGATCTGCTCGGTCAGGCGCTCGGCGGGGTGCGACCGTGGCGGTTCACCGAGCTGCCGGCGCTGCCCCCGACGGTCACCTCGGCGACCGAGCTGGACCTGCCCTTCCGCAGCCTGGACGGGGTGCTGGCCGGAGTGCCGGTCACGCTGCGGGTGCAGAACCAGATGGACCCGGCCGACCCGGACAACTACGCCCACCTGATGCACCGCATCACCATCGGCACCGAGGCCGGCAATCTCACGCTCGTCGGCACGCACGGCCCGACGGTGTGGACCGCCCGGCCCGACTTCCCCCGCGAGGTCGCCGGCATCGGCGCCGACCCGCACTTCGCCGCCGACCGGGACACCAGCACCCCGAGCGCGGTCACCTTCGGCCCGAGCGAGGTGCCGCACTACGACACGGTCTTCGGCACCACCTGGCCGCAGGGCGTCCGGCGGGCACTGTGGACCCTGCGGGACACCGTCGAGCGGGGCGAGGACCCGCTGCGGCAGGGGCAGTACCACCTGACGCTGTGCCAACTGTGGCAGGAGCTGACCGCGATCCTCGGCCCACCGGAGCTGGTCTCCGCCGAGCCGCCCCGGATGCTCGGCGCGGAGGACCTGGCGGCCCTGGCGGCGGCCGGTGAGGCGGCGGTGGCCGACCCGGCGCAGACGCGGGAGCCGGCGGGAGTGGGCGGGTGACCTCGGTGGAGACCAGCGCGCGACGGTGGCTGCGCTGCTACCGGCCCCGGCCGGCGGCCACCGTGCGCCTGGTCTGCTTCCCGCACGCCACCGGCAGCGCCCCGTTCTATCGGAGCTGGGCCCGGGAGTTGCCGGACGACGTCGAGGTGCTGGCGGTGCAGTACCCGGGCCGGCTGGACCGGATCGCCGAGCCCGCGCTGACCGCCATGCCGGTGCTGGCGGACATGGTCACCGACGTGCTCGCGCCCCGGCGTGACCTGCCGATCGCCCTGTTCGGCCACAGCATGGGCGCCGCCGTCGCGTACGAGGTGGCGCGCCGGCTGGAGCGGCGGCACGCCGCGCCTCTGGCGCACCTGTTCGTCTCGGGACGTCCCGCGCCGTGCCACCATCGGCCGGGCAGCAAGCACCTCGGCCCGGACGACGACCTCTGGGACGAGCTGCGCCGGTTGGGCGGCACCGACCCGGCGGCGCTGGAGAACCCGCAGCTGCGGTCGGCGCTGATGCCGACGCTGCGGGCGGACTACCGGCTGATCGAGAGCTACCGCCCGGTCGACGCCGCGCCGTTGGCCACGCCCGTCTCGGCGCTGGTCGGCGACGTGGACACCGAGGCGGCGGTGGACGAGGTGGCGGCCTGGGCCGGCTACACCCGGGCCGCCTTCGACCTGACCGTCTTCGACGGCGACCACTTCTATCTGGTGCCGCACCGGACGAAGGTGCTGGCCGGCGTCATCCGGAGCCTCGGCCTGACCTGACCGGGCCCGCCGCGTCGTGCGGCGGGTGCGCGGACCCGTCCAGGTGCCGCCGCCACAGCTGACGCCGTCTCGGCTTGCCGCTGGTGGTACGCGGGATGGTGCCAGACGGCACCGGCACCACGTGCACGTCGGCCCCCGGCACCAGCGGCGCGACCAGGGCGGGGATCCGGGGCAGCCAGTCCGGCCGGGGATGTTCCAGGTGGACCACCACGGTCGGGGCGCCCGCCACCAAGCCGAGCACGGTGGCCAGCCGTCCGGGCGGCGCGTCCAGGGCCGCGCCGAGCACCGCGTCGACGTCCTCGGCGAACACCGTCCGGCCGTGGACCTTCAGGCTGTCACCGAGGCGGCCCAGCACGAAGAGCTGCCCGTCCCGCAGGAAGCCGGCGTCGCCGGTGCGGACCGTGCCGTCGAAGGGCGGCCCGCCCGCGTACCCGTCGGCGACCGACGCGCCGCCGACCACGATCTCACCGACCGTCCCGTCGTCGACCGGCCGGGCGTCGTCGTCGACCACCGCGATCCGGGCCCCGGTCACCGGCCCACCGCAGCCCACCACGGGTACGCCGTCCGGGCCGGGCACCTGCCGCCACCCGGTCCGCAGCGGCAGCCCGGTCACCGCCAGCGTCGCCTCCGCCAGCCCGTACGCGGGCAGCAGCGCCTCGCGGCGCAGCCCGTGCGGAGCGAGCAGGTCGGCGAAGGCGGCCAGGGTGGCCGGCGGGATCCGTTCGGCGCCGACGATGACCGCCCGCCACTGCCGGAAGTCCAGCCCGGCGAGCTGCTCGGGGCGGACCCGCCGCAGCACGTGCGCCAGCCCGAAGCCGGGCATCGCGGTCAGCCGGGCCCCGGCGCGGCCGAAGCACTCCAGATAGCGGCTGGGTCGCCGGACGAACTCCGCCGGGGTGAGCAGCCACAGGTCGGCGCCGGTGACCACGGGTGCCAGCAGGCAGCCGACCAGACCCATGTCGTGGTGCACCGGCAGCCACGAGGCGGTCGCGTCGTCGGGGGTCATCTCCAGCCAGTCCTGGACGGCCGCGATGTTGGCCTCCAGGGCGGTACGCGGCACCCGCACCCCGCGCACCGCGCCGGTGGTGCCGGAGGTGAACTGGAGCAGCGCCACCCGGGCCGACGCGACCGCCACCGGCTCCGCCACCTCGGCGGGCAGGTCCGCGACGTCGACCGTGGACACCCCGGCGTCGGCCGCCGCCCGGGCCACCGAGGGCGCGGACGTGGCGTCGACCACCAGCAGCCGGGGCCGCATCGCCGCCAGGGCGGCGCCCAGGTGCTCGGCGTACCGGTCGGGGTCGCCGAAGGCGGCGGGCGGGGCGAGCGGGGAGACCGTCGCCCCGGCCAGCAGCGCGCCGAACAGGGTGCCGACGAATCCGGGCCCGGAGGGCAGCACCACCCCGACCACGTCGTCCGGGCGTACGCCCCGCGCGGCCAGCCCGGCGGCGTGTCCGTGGGCCAGCCGGGCCAGTCGCGCGTACGACCACCGGTCCCAGTCCCCGTCCGGGCGGGAGAACCGGATGCCCCGGTCGGCGCGCGGCTGCGCCAGCCAGGACAGCAGCCCGGTCATACCGGTCGGGCCTCGATCACCGGGAACATCGGGGTCTGCGTCGCCTCGACCAGTTCCAGTCCGGCCCCGGCCAGGATCGCCCGCTGCTCGTCCAGGCTGCGCGCGCCGCCCGCGCTCAACGTCAGCATCAGCATGTCCATCCGGCGGGCCAGCGGGGTGCTCTCCGCCTCGGACTGCCGTCCGGCCTCGAGGATGAACACCCGGCCCTGCGGGGACATCGCGGCCCGGATGCGCCGCAGCACCCCGGTCGCCTCCTCGTCGCTCCAGCTGTAGAGGATCCGCTTGAGCACGTACGCGTCGCCGCCGGCCGGGATGTCGTCGGTGAGGAAGCTGCCGGGCACCACGCGTACCCGGTCGGTGACGCCGGCCGTGGCGAAGGTCTCCGGCGCGTTCGCCACCACGCCGGGCTTGTCGAACAGCACACCGCGCATCCGGGGGAAGCGGCCCAGCAGGTCGGCGAGGAAGCGGCCGTTGCCGCCGCCGACGTCGACCACGGTGCCGAACCGGGACCAGTCCGAGGCGCGCAGGATGGCCTCCAGCTCCATCCCGGTGACCCCGCTCATCACCTTGTCGAACGCCTCGCCGTCGCCGGGGTGCTGCCCGAAGTGGTCCCACATGCCGACGCCGTGCACCGCGTCGAAGGCGCCCTCACCGGTGCGCAGCGTGTGGTCCAGTCCCTCCATCGCCCGGGTGCACACCACGGGGGAGAGGAAGATGTCCCGGGCCGAGTACGGGTGGTCGGCGCGCAGCAGGTCGGCCATCGGGGTCAGCCCGAACTCGCCCGGCGTGACTTCGGCGAACAGGTCCCGGGAGGCCAGGTACCGCAGCGCCTTGGTCAGCGAGGGCTCGTGGGCGTCGCAGGCGCGGGCCAGGTCGGCGGCGGCCATCGGCCCGTCCGCGAGCTGGTCGGCCACCCGCAGCAGGCAGACCGCCCGGATCGTGTACGGCAGCAGGTAGTCGCCCACCTCCATCAGCCGCAGGATGGCCGGTACGTCGATGCGGGGACGTCGTCTCGTCAGCATCGCTGCTCCTTGTCAGTCTCGGTCGGTGCGCCGTCGGCCGGTGGGGTCACGCGGCCGGCCGTGCCGGTTGCGCCCGCCCGTTCAGCAGGTGACCGGCGAGGGTGGCGAGGTGGTGGTCGGTGGGGGTGTCGAAGCTGTCCAGCCAGAGCGCCCGGCGGTACCACCAGTGCAGCGGGTACTCCCAGGTCGCGCCGAGTCCGCCGGTGACCTGAAGTGCGTCCTCGCAGGCGCGGACGGCGGCCCGGCGGGCCGCGACGACGGCTTCGGCGTACGCCTGGGCGGTCTCGTCCGGTGCCGCGTCGTCCGGCCCGGTGCCGACCAGCCAGCAGGCCCGTAGGGCGAGTGAGGTGGCCAGTTCCAGTGCCACGTAGCCGTCGGCCAGCCGGTGCGCCACCGCCTGGTACGCCCCGATCGGTCGCCCGAACTGCACCCGGTCCAGGGCGTGTCGGCGGGCCAGGTCCAGGGCCCGGCGGGCGACGCCGACGGCCTCGCAGGCCAGCAACGTGCCGCCGTGCCGGCGCGCGTCGGCCAGCACCCGCTCGGCGTGCTCCGGCCCGATCAGCATCTCGGCCGGGGTGTCGACGAGGTCCAGCCGGGCGGCGCCACGCAGCCGGTCCAGGGCGGGCTGCGGTGCGACGGTGAGCCC
Source organism: Micromonospora sp. NPDC003241 (assembly GCF_053589795.1). Classification (NCBI taxonomy): domain Bacteria; kingdom Bacillati; phylum Actinomycetota; class Actinomycetes; order Micromonosporales; family Micromonosporaceae; genus Micromonospora; species Micromonospora sp. NPDC003241. Next base: position 210,825 of record NZ_JBSFSO010000004.1, read on the forward strand.
GTCGGCCGAGGAGTCCACCAGGAACAGGGCCGGTCCGGTGTCGGTGTCGGCGGCGACCACCAGCGCGGTGGCGGCCGCCGCCTCGGTGACCAGGCCACGTCGACCGGTCACCCGCCAGGTGCCGGAGCGCTGCTCGGCGCGGGCGCCCTGAGCGCTGTCCGGGTGGTCCTGCCAGGCCAGGGTGAGCGGGCCCGTCGGCAGCTCACGCCCGGCCGCCGCGAGGACCGGGTGGGCCAGGCCGACCGTGCTCCACCAGCCGGTGGCGGCCAGCGCGTACCCGGCCTCCTGGGCCAGCAGGCCCTTCTCCACCACGCCCAGCTCCGGGTCGTACCAGCCCTGCCGGCGCAGGTGCGGCCATCCGTCCGGGTCGGCGTCGCCCGTCTCGGCGAGCGCGGCCACCCGGTCGACCGGGTACCGGTCGGCGAGCAGCCGGGCGGCGGCCGACGCCAGGTCACGCTGGTCGTCGGTGAGGGCGAAGTCCATGGTCATCCTCTCCGGGTCACCGGGTGCGGGGCAGACCGAGCACGCGCTCGGCGATGATGCCGCGCAGGATCTCGGAGGTGCCGCCCTCGATCGAGTTGGCGCGGCTGCGCAACCGCAGGTGCTGCCAGTGACCGGCGGCGTGACTGTCCGGGCCGTCGAGTACCGCCGCCGGGCCGAGCAGCCGCAGCGCGAACGCGGCCAGCCGCTGGTTGGTGACCGACCAGTGCAGCTTGAGCACCGAGCTCTCCGGGCCGGGCTTGCCGGTCCGCGCCAGCGTCGCCATCGTCCGGTGTCCGGTCCAGCGCAGGGCCTGCAACTGCACGTGCAACTCGGCCACCTCGGCGCGGACCGTCGGGTCGTCGGCCAGCCCGAGGTCGCGTACGGTGCGCAGCAGCCGGTCGAACTCGACGGTCAGCCGGGCGGTGAGCGTGATGCCGAAGGTGCCGCGTTCGTGGGCGAGGGTGGTCATCGCGATCCGCCAGCCCTCGCCGACCGGCCCCAGCACGCAGTCGCGGGGCACCAGCACGTCGTCGAGCACGATCTGGTTGAAGTCGGCGTCGCCGGTGCTCTGCCGCAGCGGCAGCACCTGCACCCCGGGGCTGCGCATGTCGACAAGCAGGCAGGTCAGGCCGGTGTGCGCGGTGGAGTCGGGCTGGGTGCGGGCCAGCAGCAGACACCAGTCGGCCTGGTGGGCGTAGGACGACCAGACCTTCTCGCCGGTGACCCGCCAACCGTCGGCGGTGGCCGTCGCCCGGGTCCGCACCGCGGCCAGGTCACTGCCCGCGTCCGGCTCGGAGAAACCCTGACAGAAGACGTACGCGCCGGACAGGATCGGCTCCAGGAAGCGTTCCTGCTGCTCGGGGCTGCCGTGCGAGACGATGGTCGGTCCCACCATGCCCAGGCCGATCACGTTGCCGTGGTCCGGCGCCTCGGCCAGCGCGCTCTCCTCGGCGTAGATGCCCTGGTAGGTCGGGGGCAGTCCGCGTCCGCCGTAGGCGGCCGGCCAGGTCAGTCCGGTGTAGCCGGCCGCGTGCAACGCCTTGGTCCAGTCCCCGGGTGCGCCGCCGTCGCGGTGTCGGGGCACGTGCTCGGCCAGCCAGGCGCGCAGGTCACGGCGGAAGGCGGCCTCCGGCGGGGTGTCGCGCAGGTGCATCCCTCAGCCCTCCCGCGCGGTGACGGCGCGCGCCGGGTCGCGGTAGGTGCTCACCCCGGCGCCGAAGTACCGCTCGCGCAGTGTCGTCTCCGCCGGGTCGTACGCGGTGCGGAACAGGCCCCGCCGTTGCAGCTCCGGCACCAGCAGGTCGCAGATGTCGTCGATGCCGTCCGAGGGCGGGCTGGGGATCAGGTTGAACCCGTCCACGTCGGCGACGGTCAGCCACTGCTCCATCCGGTCGGCGACCTGCTCGGGCGTGCCGAACAACGTCACCGGGGCGTCCACCCGGGGCCGGCGGGGACGCGAGACCAGATACTTCACGTCCCCGACGGTCCAGGTGCGGTCCGGGCTGAGCTTGCGCAGGAAGCCGAGGAAGGAGTGGCTGGCCTGGCTGCGGATCTCGTCCACCGGGGTCTCGTCGGGGAAGGCGGCGAGGTCGATGTCCATCCAGCCGCACCACTTGGCGAGCTGCCCCTCGCTGCTCCACAGCGTGTTGTACGCCTCGGCCTTGGCCTTCGCCTCGGCCCGGTCCCGCCCGATCATGACCATGCCGCCCTGCAACGCCTTGACCATGCCCGGGTCCCGGCCGTGCCGGGCCGCCGCCGCGCGCAGGGCGGCCACCGGCTCCGCGCCCGAGGCGGGATCGGCCAGGGTCAGGAAGGCCACCTCGGCGTGCCGGGCGGCGAACTCGATGCCCCGGGGCGAGGAACCGGCCTGGTAGAGCACCGGGGTGCGCTGCGGTGACGGCTCGCACTGGTGCGGTCCCCGGACGGTGAACCAGCGGCCCTCGTGGTCGATCTGGCGGACCCGGTCGGGGTCGGTGAAGATGTCGCGTTCGGCGTCGCGGACCACCGCGTCGGCGTCCCAGCTGTCCTCCCAGAGGGCCCGGGCGACCTGGACGTACTCGTCGGCCCGCTCGTAGCGCTCGTCGTGGTCGAGGTACTCCCCGAGGCCGTTGGCGGTGGCCGAGCGCAGGTAGGAGGTGACGATGTTCCAGCCGACCCGGCCACCGGTGAGGTGGTCCAGTGAGGAGAAGAGCCGGGCGCACTCGTAGGGGGAGTGGTAGGTGGTGGAGTAGGTGATCGCGAAGCCGAGGTGTCGGGTGGCCGCCGCCGCGGCCGACAGCAGCAGCGCCGGGTCGATCGAGGGGATCTGCACCGCGTGCCGCACCGCCGGTGCCCAGGAGCCCCGGTAGACGTCGTAGACGCCGTGGATATCGGCGAAGAACAACGCGTCGATGCAGGCCGCCTCCAGTTGCCGGGCGCGGGAGATCCAGTACTCCAGCGACCGGTATCCGGTGGCCGTACGGTCGCCGGGGAGCCGCCACATGCCCTTGAACTGCGGTGACGGCGAGCACTGGGTGAACACGTTCAGATGCATGCCCGGTTCCTCACATCCGTTCCGGCCCGGTACGGGCAGCGCGCTGCCAGGTGACGACACGCTACCGGTTGTCGACGACAACACGCCACACCCAAGATACAAGTGAAGCATCTATGATGCGTCATGTGCCTAAACTCAACGGCAGGAACCACGTCAACCTGACCGTCCGCGACCTGGATCGCAGCACCGAGTGGTACTGCCGGGTCATGGACTTCACGCCGGTACGCGACGCGAAGCCGGCCGAGTCCGGGTTCACCTTCCGCACGTTGGTGCACCGGGGCTCGCTCTCCTCGATCGTGCTCGGTCAGGCCGTCGAGCCCGACCCGGCTCCCTTCGACGAACGCCGGGTGGGCCTGCACCACCTGGGCTACCACGTGCCCGAACTGGCCGACCTGGACCAGTGGGCCGCGCACCTGGACGCCGTCGGCGCCGAGCACTCCGGTGTCCGCGAGCTGTTCCTGGAGGCCGGTTACGGCATCTGGCTGCGCGACCCGGACAACATCTGGCTGGAGTTCTACTGGCTCAACGCCGACTACTTCATGAACCGGCTGCGCCAGCAGCACCGGGCCGAGCGGGCGGCGCGGGTGGCCGCCGACCGGCAGTGATTGTCGGGTCTTGCCGAACACAACACACACTATGGATAGTGGGTGCGGACCGACGACTTGGAGAGCGACGTGGAAGAGACCCGGAACAGCGTCTACTGGCACGACACCGAGCCGGTCGAGGTCGGCGAGCCCCTCGACGGTGACGCGAGCTGCGACATCTGCATCGTCGGTGCCGGCTACACCGGCCTGTGGGCGGCGCACTTCCTCGCCGAGGCCGAGCCCTCGGCCGACATCAAGGTGCTGGAGGCGCAGGCGGTGGGCGGCGGCGCGTCCAGCGCCAACGGCGGGTTCGTCGGGCTGACCGCGGGCAAGGTGCTGCGCCGTTTGCTCTGGTATTACGGTCGGGAGAAGGCCGCCGGTGTCTACCGCAGCGGCGCCCGGTCGATCATCGACATCGGGCGGTTCTGCCGCCAGTACGGCATCGACGCCGACTTCGCCATGAACGGCGTGCTCCAGGTGGTCACCGACCGCAAGCAACTGGCCCGGCTCGAACTCCAGGTCAAGCGCAGCGAACGTACCGGCCTGCGCGGGTCGTTCAAGCTGCTGGACCGCGACGAGGCGCAGCAGCGCATCGGCTCCCCGCAGGTGCTCGGCGCGCTGCGCACCACCGGCGCACTGGTCAACCCGCACCGGCTGGTGCAGGGCCTGGCCCGCGTCGTGCGCGAGCAGGGCGTGGACATCCACGAGCGGACCCCGGTCACCGAGGTCCGCAAGGTCGGCGGACGGTACCGGGTGACCACCCCCACCGGCACGATCACCGCCAACGAGGTCGTCCTGGCGACCAACGCCTGGCAGCACAGCTTCGCCCAGACCCACACCAAGGTCATGCCGGTGTGGAACTACCTGATGGTGACCGAACCGCTGACCGACGCGCAGCTCTCCCGGGTCGCCTGGCCCGGCCGGGAGGGGGTCAGCAACTCGCTCTCCTTCGCCCATGCCGCGCGCCTGACCGCCGACAACCGGGTGGTCTGGTCCGGCGGCCGGTGGTACTACTACGACCAGCGGGACACCGACCGCTCGCACCTGCGCAACGACGCCGCCCACGCCGCCCTGCGGGAGTCCTTCGCCCGCTTCTTCCCGGCCTGGCGGGACGTCCGGTTCAGCCACGCCTTCGGCGGCCCGATCGGCTGGAGCCGCACCTTCATCCCGCAGTTCGGCCGCACCGACGACGGCCTGGTGTACGGGCACGGCTACACCGGCAACGGGATCGCGCCCAGCCACACCGGCGGCAAGATCCTGCGGGACCTGGTGCTGCGCCGGGACACCGAGTACACCGACCTGGCGTACGTGACCGTCAACCAGCCGAAGTTCGCCAAGGGCGCGATGGGCGACAAGGGCGCGCACCTGTTCATCTGGCGGCAGGAGACCGGAGACCGGCTGCCGCTGATGCTGCCGCACCCGGCCGCGCTGGCGCCCCGGTCGTTCTTCGCCGGACGTGCCGCACGCCGGGCCGCCGGCGCCAGCCGCTGATCCCTCGCACCGCACCCCGCAGCGGTCCGGCCCGACGACCGGGAACCACAGCGAACAGGCGGCCCGGCCGGTCACCACCGGCCGGGCCGCCTGCTCAGCTCCGGTCGGTGGTGCCGAACAGCCGGCTCTGTCCGACCGCGAGGTCCCAGAGGGTGTCCGCCGGTCGGCCCGACTCGGCCCACGCCTTGCGCGCCAGCTCCACCGGGGCCAGCACCGGCTCGGCGGAGAGCGCGAAGGTGCCCCAGTGGATGGTGAGCATCCGTTCCGCGCCCAGGTCGCCGCAGGCGCGGACCGCCTCGGCCGGGTCCATGTGCAGCGGCTTCATGAACCAGCGCGGTCGGAACGCGCCGACCGGCAGCAACGCCACGTCGATGCCGGGGAAGCGGGCGCCGATCTCGGCGAAGGCCGGCCCGTACGCCGAGTCACCGGCGAAGAAGACCCGGTGGGTCGGTGCGTCCTCGCTGCTCATCAGCCAGCCGCCCCAGAGGCTCTGGCAGGTGTCGAACAGGCCCCGCCGGCTCCAGTGGTGCGCCGGGGTGAAGTCGAACCGTACGCCGCCGACGACGGTCGACTCCCACCAGTCCAGCTCGACCACCCGGCGGAAACCCCGCGTCTGGAACCACCAGGCCAGCCCGGCCGGCACCAGCACCGGAGTGTCCCGGGGCAGCCGGCGTACGGTCGGCTCGTCGAGGTGGTCGAAGTGGTTGTGGCTGATCACCACCGCGTCGATCGGCGGCAGCGACTCCCAGTGCACCCCGGGCGGGGTGTACCGACGCGGCGTACCCGGGATCTTGTCGGCGAAGACCGGATCGGTCAGCACCGCCCGGCCGCCGATCTGCACCAGGCAGGTGGCGTGCCCGATCCAGGTCACCGCGGTCTGCCCGGCACCGACCCGGGGCACCGCCTCGTCCACCACCGGCACCCGGCCACCGGTCGCGCCGACCGGGCGGGTGCCGCGCTCGCGCATCAGCCGCAGCACCGCCGCCGGGCCGGGCACCGGGTGCGTGAGACGGTCGGTGAAACCACCGGGCCAGGTACGCCCCCGGGGCGCCCCGGTGAGCCGGGCGAGAGCGCGGTGCACGGCGCGTGGTCGGTACACGGGTTCCTCCTCGGGTAATGGGGTCGGCACCGGCGGCCGGGCCGTGGCCTGCGCATCGGCGTCACCCTCGCCGGTGCGCGGTGAGCAGCACGTAGCCCAGGCAGGACTCGGCGACCGCCTGGAGGTCCAGGACCGCGTCGCCGAGCTGGCGCAACACCCGGGGCCCGTACGTGCCGGCGAGGCGCTCGCGCTCGCGCGCCACCGCCTCGCGGGTGGCCTCGTGCGAGCGGCGGACGTGAGCCCCGGCGTCGAAGACGTCGACCACCTCGAAGCCGGCCGCGCGGACCAGCTCGACGTAGTCCGGTGCGGTCGGCGGCGTCGACATCGGCATCCCCGACCAGATCCGTGCCTGCGCGTCGTCCATCGGCCGGACCAGGGTGAGTTCGGCGAGGACGAGCCGCCCGCCGGGACGCAGCACCCGGTGCACCTGGCTCAACGCGGCGGCCTTGCCCGGCACGTGCACCAGCACCTCCAGCACCAGCGCCGCGTCGAACCACCGGTCCGGGTACGGCAGGGCGGTGGCGTCGGCCCGGGTGAAGCGGACCCGGTCGGCCAGACCTTCCTTGACGGCGAGTTCCCCGGCCCGCTCGACCTGCCGGCCGGAGAGCGAGACCCCGCTGACCTCGGCGCCGGTCACCCGGGCGACGTGGCGACTCGGGCCGCCCGTGCCGCAGCCGACGTCCAGGACGTGGTCGCCGGGTCCGACCGCCAGCCGACCGGCGAGTTCGTCGTTGAGCCGTGCCTGGGCCTGCGCGACGGTAGCCGGATCGTGCTCGTCGGACCAGTAGCCGTAGTGCAGGTTGTCGCCGTAGACGGCGTCGAGGAACGGGCCCATCAGGTCATAGAACAGACCGACCCGTTCGGCCCGTGTTTCCGGATCTTCGGTCACCTGCGACCTCCCCCGTGGATTGACGTTTCTCAGCATAGTGTCGGTCGTCCGCGGCAAACACAACACTGTCTTTATGTAGCTTCTAGGCTGTCGGTGACGTCTTCGTTAGGCTGTGCGCAGAACCCACACCGACTGACGACGGAACGGACGGTGGACCGACTGATGAGCAACTCTGCCAAGGTGCTGGACCGCGCGGAGCGCATCGCCGAGGAGGTGCTGTTCCCGGCGGCGGAGAAGGTCGACGCCGCCGACACGGTCCCGGACACCCACCTCGACCTGCTCGCCGCCGAGGGCTTCTACGGCCTGGCCGGCCCGCCGCAGTTCAGCGACATGGCCGCCGAGGAGACCGCCACCGCGGCCCGCGCGTTGGAGATCATCGCCAGCGGATGCCTGAGCACGGCGTTCGTCTGGGCGCAACACCACAGCGCGGTGATGGCGGCGACGCACAGCCAACGGCCGGGCATCTCCGACCAGTGGCTGGAGCCGCTGTGCCGGGGCGAGCGGCGCGCCGGGCTGGCCATCCTCTCCGCCACCCGGCCCGGCCCCCCGGCGGTACGCGCCGAAGCGGTCGACGGCGGCTGGCTGCTGCACGGCACCGCCTCCTGGGTGACCGGGTGGGGTCTGGTCGACACCCTGTTCACCGCCGCCCGGGACGCCTCGGACACGCTGGTCTGGTCACTGCTGGACGCCACCGAGAGCGACACCCTCAGCGTCACGCCGGTCGACATGGTCGCGGTGGCGGCGAGCCGCACCGTGCAGGTCACCTTCACCGGCCACTTCGTGCCGGAGCACCGGGTCACCGGCGTCGTCCCGCACGAGGTCTATCTGCAACGCGACCCGGCGACCCTGCGGTTCAACGGATCGCTGCCGCTGGGCGTGGCCACCCGCTGCGCCCGGCTGATCGGGCCGGGTCCGCTGGACGCCGCGATCGACGAGTGCCGGGCCACCCTCGACGCCGCCGGCCCGGAGGAACTGCCCTCGGCCCGGGGCGCGGCCGCCGCCCTGGCCCTGCGCGCCGCCGGACTGCTGGCCACCACCACCGGCAGCGCGGCCGTGCTGCGGCACCGCCCGGCCGAGCGGCTGATGCGGGAGGCGCTGTTCCTGCTGGTCTTCGGCACCCGCCCGGGCATCCGCGCCGACCTGATCGACCGGCTGCACCGAAGCTGAACCACCCGCCGACCACGCGCCCGGGGTACGGATGTTCGTACCCCGGGCGCCTGTCGGTCAGGACGCGGTGAGGACGTCGGTCACCACGGCGGCGGTCGGGGTCACCGCGTCCGGGTCGGTCACCGCGAAGTGGTCGCCGGGCACCTGCCGCCGGGTCGTCACGGCCCCCTTGGGCAGCCGCTCGCCCAGCGGCACCAGGTAGCCGCCGGCCGCGCCGCCCAGCGCGGTCCGGGCCTCCAGCAGGTGCACGGTGAGGCCGGGCGCCGCCGGGACCGGGTAGCGCACCAGCGCCCGGGTGTGCGCGGCGAAGACCTCGAACAGCCGCTCGGCCGAGTCCAGGCCCAGCGACGCCAGCGCCGGGCGGGCGGCGGCCACCTGCGGCCACGCCGCCCGCAACGCCTCCACTCCGGAGGCGTCCGGGCCCACCGCGGCGTCGTCGGACACCTCGCCCCGGGTCACGTCGGTCAGGAACGCCCGGACCAGTTCGGCGGCGCTCGGCTCGGCGGGCGCACCGGGCGGGCCGACCCAGGGGTCGATCAGCACCGCCGTGCAGGTGCGGCCCGCCTCGGTCAACTGCCGACCCACCTCGTACGCCAGCACCGCGCCGAGCGACCAGCCGACCAGGCGTACCGGGGCGTCCGCCGGCAGCGCGGCGGTCAGCTCGTCCCGGTAGGCGCGGGCCAGCTCGGTCAGGGTCGGCGGCACGGTGGCCGTACCGTCCAGCGCGGGCGACGCGACCCCCAGCACCGGCCAGCCCTCCGGCAGCCGCGCGACCAGCTCGCGGTAGCAGAGCAGGTCGCCGCCGACCGGGTGGATCAGCACGACCGGCGTGCCGTCGCCGGGGGCCAGCGACTGCACCGGCGAGGACCGGGCGGCGCCGTCCCGTTCGTCGAGCAGGCGGGCCAGCTCGGCGACGGTGCGGTGCTGGTAGAGGGCGGCCAGCGGGAGCCGGCTGCCGAACTCCCGCTCGACCCGGTTCATCAGTTGCGCGGCCTGCAACGAGCTGCCGCCGAGGGCGAAGAACGGGTCGTCGACGCCGACCGAGGGCAGGTCGAGCAGGTCCGACCAGAGCGTGGCCAGCCGCCGCTGGGTGGCGGTGTGCGGGGCGCGGAACCGCCCGCCGCTCGGTGCCAGCCCGGCCGCGTCCGCGACCAGGGCGGCCCGGTCCACCTTCCCGTTGCCGGTCAGCGGCAACGCCTCCCGCACCTCGATCACCGGCGGCACCAGGTAGGCGGGCAGCGTCGCGCCGAGCGCCGCGCGGACCTCGTCGGCGAGGTCCGGCTTCGCCGCCTCGGCGGCCACGAAGGCGACCAGCGACGCACCCCGCTCGCCCCGGCGGGCGACCACCACGGCGTCGGTCACCCCCGGCTGCGCCACCAGCGCCGCCTCGATCTCGCCCAGCTCCACCCGGAAGCCGTTGATCTTCACCTGCGGGTCGTCGCGGCCGAGGAACTCGATCACCCCGTCCGGGCGGTACCGGCCCAGGTCGCCGGTGCGGTAGAGCCGCTCACCGGTGACCGGGTGGGTGACGAAGGCGGCGGCGGTCAGCTCCGGCGCGTGCAGGTAGCCGTCGGCCAGCCCGCGTCCGGCGATGTACAGGTCCCCGGGCACCCAGTCCGGCCGGTGGGCGAGCCGGGAGTCCAGGACGTGGAAGCGCTGGTTCCGCAGCGGCCAGCCGTACGGGACGCTGGTCCACTCCGGGGGCACCCGGGCGGGGACGTCGAACCAGTTCGACCAGATCGACGCCTCGGTGGCCCCGCCGAGCGCCACGCACCGGGCCCTCGGGGCGATCTCGGCCAGCTCGCGGCCGAGCGACAACGGCACCCAGTCGCCGCTGACCATCGCCGTCCGTAGCGCCTCCGGGCGCTCCCGGTCCGCTGCGGCCCGGACGTAGTCGACGAACATCGCCAGGTAGGCCGGCACCGAGTTCCACACCGTCACGCCCGTCCGGACGGCCAGCTCGTGCAGGTGCACCACCTCGCGGGCCTGGCCCGGATCGGGGACGACCACGACGCCGCCGACGGCCAGCAGGCCGAAGACGTCGTACACGGACAGGTCGAAGGTGAACTCCGAGACGGCCAGCACCCGGTCGGCGGCCCCGACACCGAAGCGGGTGTTCACGTCCACGATGGTGTTGGCCGCGCTCTGGTGACGGATCATCACGCCCTTCGGCGTACCGGTGGTGCCGGACGTGAAGATCACGTACGCCAGCGCCTCCGGGTCGTCGGCGACCTCGGCGTCGGACAGGTCACCCGGCGGCAGGTCGGCCAACCGCCACCGGACCGCGTCGGCGGGAGCCCCGTCGAGGTCGTCGTCGGTGTCGCCGAGCACCGCGCGTACGCCCGCTCCGGCGAGGATCTGCGCGCGGCGCGGCAGCGGCCAGGCCGGCGCGACCGGCACGTAGGCCGCGCCGGTCATCAGCACCCCGAGCAGCGCGGCGATCTGGTCCACGCCCCGCTCGGCGACGACCGCGACCAGGTCACCCGGGCCACGCCCGGCGGTGCGCAGCGCGGCGGCCACCGCACCCGCCCGCGCCCGCAGCTCCCGGTACGTCACGGTACCGGCGGAGGTGACCACCGCGTCGGCGTCCGGGGTCCGGCGGGCCTGGGCCAGGAAGCCGCCGTGCAGGGTCTGCGCGGCCACCTCGGCGGCGGTGTCGTTGACCTGCGCCCGGACCGCGAGCTGCCGCGCCGGGGTGAGGCGGTCGCCCCGCGCCGTCGACCAGGCCGCGTCGTCGCCGGCCAGGTCGACCAGCAGGGCCCGGTACGCGGCGAACATCTCGTCGACCATGCCGGGCGGGTAGAGCCCGTCGGCGGTGTCCCAGCTGAACACCATCTCGCCGGAGCGCATGAACACCTGGTGGTCGAAGGCGACCTGCGGAGTTCGGACCAGCGACTCGCGGCGCTGCCAACCGAGCAGCTCCAGGAAGACCGGGTCGGTGTCGGAGCCGAGCCCGAGCATGCTGGTGAACACCACCGGCATCCGGGCACCGGAGACCGTCCCGGAGCGGCGGTTCAGCTCCCGGATCACCGACACCCCACTGAACGCGCCCTGCGCCATGTCGCGCAGCATCCGGCCCCGCAAGGCGGCGGCGTCGGCGGCGAAGTCGCTCTCCCCGCCGGCCGGTGAGCACTCCAGCAGCAGGGTGCTGGCGAAGCTGCCGATCAACTGGGACACGTCCGGGTGCAGGTTGAGCCGCTCGCCGTACATGATGTTGACGGTGAACCGCTCCTGGCGGCTCCAGTGCCGCAGCACCCGGGCGAACGCGGCGGCCACCGCCATCGTCGGGGTGAGCCGACGGCGGCGCAGCGCGGCGGAGAACGCGTCGGTCACCGCGACCGGCAGCGTGAAGACGCGCCGGATGAGCGGGCCATCGTGCCGTCCACCCCGGCGCAGCGGCAGCTCCGGCGCGCCGGGCAGGTCGTCGAGCCGGTCGGTCCAGTACCGGCGGGCCGCCGCGTACTCCGGGCCGTCCCGGCGTTGGTCCAGCTCCCGGCGGTACCGCTCGTAGGTGAAGTCCAGCGGCGCGAGATCCCCACCGGCGAGCAGGGTGCGCAGCTCCTGGGCGAAGACCTCGCCGGACTGGCCGTCGAAGACGATCAGGCGTCCGGCCATCTGGACCAGGTACTCCCCGTCGTCGCACCAGACGAGCATCCGGAAGGCCGCGGGTCCGGTCAGCGGCGGTCCGTCGCCGGAGAGTTCCCGGCGACCGGCGGCCAGCAGTTCGGCGCGGCGGTGGGCGGGTTCACCGCGCAACGACCGGACCGACAGCGGGGACGGCGGGTCGTCCAGGATCCGCACCTGGCCGTCCTCGCCGACCGCGCAGCGCAGCATGGGATGCCGGCGGACCAAGGCCTGCACGGCCGTGGCGAACGCGTCGGTGTCGAAGGGCGGCGCGGCGTACTCCTCGTAGAACAGCGCGGGGCCGCCGAGCTGGAAGTCACCCAGCTCGCCGATCAGGTACGCCTGCTGGAGGTCGCTGAGTCCGAACCCGGTTGCCGTGAGCTGGTCCATCGTGCTCCTCGCTGGGGTGGCCGGCGGTCAGCCGACCGTGAGCTGTTCCCGTACGGCCGCGAGCAGTTCCGCGGGCGTCGGGCGGTCGAAGACCTCGAACAGGGGCAGCGAGACACCGAACTCCTCGGCCACGTGGTGCACGAGGGCGGCGGCGGCCATCGAGTCGCCGTCGAGATCGGTGAAGAAGTCGGCGTCGTCGGTGACCGACTGCTGGAAGATGAACTCCCAGACCTTACGCATTCTCTGCAGGTCGTCCATGCCAGGCTCCTCGTCGCTGGTCGGGGGCACAGCCGGTCGGGGGCTCACACGATGGCGCGTAGCGCGAGCCGGGCCAGGGGCGCCGTCCGGTCGATACGGTGCTCGTAGTGGTCGGCTCCGGTGGCGACCGCGCTCACGCCCCGCACGCCGATGAACCGCAACGGTTCCGGCTCCCACCGGCGGGACGCGTTGTCCACCCAGCAGAGTCGGGTCTCCGGGCGGCTTACCCCGGCCACCAGCGCGGCCAGCGAACGGGCGGCCAGGTTGCTCAGCGCGATGCCCTCGCCGCCGTAGCCGCCCGCGTGCCCGAGCCCGGTGTCCCGGTCGTAGACCACCTCGGGCTCGGTGTGCCGGTGCAGCCCGTACACCCCGCTCCAGCGGTGCGACACCGGCACGTCGGCGAGGTCGGGCAGCAGCTCGGCCAGGGTGCGGCGCAGCCGGTCGTGCGCCCGGCGGTCGGCGGTGCGGCCCCGGTCGGTGGCCGAGCCGAACCGGTAGTAGGCGCCCCGTCCGCCGAGCACCAGCCGGTCGTCGAGGGTGCGTTGCAGGTAGCCGAACTGGTAGCGCCCGTCGGCGACGGTCCGGTGGTCGGTCAGGCCCAGCCGCTGCCAGGTCGCCTCGTCGAGCGGCTCGGTGGCCAGCACGTACGAGTGCAGCGGCAGCACCCGCCGGGCGTGTCCGGGCAGCCGACCGGTGTAGCCCTCGGTGGCGCAGAGCACCGACCGGGCGCGTACCGTGCCGGAGTCGGTGACCAGCAGACCCGGGGCGATCCGGAGGGCCCGGGTCCGCTCGGCGACGCGGACCCCGCGACGTTCGACGGCGGCGAGCAGGCCGCGCGCGATGCGGGCCGGCTGCACGGCGGCGCAGTGCGGCGTGTACGCGGTGGCGCGTACCCCGGTCAGTCCGATCTGCGCGGCGGCCGACGGCCCCACGGTGAGCGTGAGGCCGGTGATGCCGAGCTTGTCCCGCACCTCCTGCCAGCCGCGCAGCCGGTCGACCTGCGGCGCGCTGCGGGCGACGTAGAGCGAACCGTCGTGCCGCCAGTGCGCGTCGATGTCCTCCGCGGCGAACACCTTGCGCAGCTCGTCGAGGGTGCGTTGGCCGGCCCGGTACAGCCGCATCGCGGCCATCGGCCCGTGCCGGCGGATCAGACCGGGCAGCAGCGCCGGCATCTCGGCGGTGCACCAGCCCCCGTTGCGTCCGGAGGCCCCGAACCCGGCCCGCCCCGCGTCGACGACCACGATGGACAGCTCGGGGCGGTGCACGCTGAGGTAGTACGCGGTCCACAGGCCGGTGTACCCGGCGCCGACGATGGCCACGTCGGCGGTGGTGTCGCCGTCCAGCTGCGGGCGGGGGGCGAGCTGGTCGGCGGGCAGCCCGTCGAGCCAGAGCACCCGGTCGACGGTGCCGGTGACCGACGGTGGGCGGGTCACGCCGCCGCCACCTCACGGGCCAGCGCCCGCCGGTCGATCTTCCCGACCGGCGTGTAGGGCAGCGCGGGCGCGATGTGCAGCCGGTCGGGCAGCTTGAAGTCGGCGAGTCCGCGTTCGCGCAGGAAGTCGTGCAGGTCCCCGAGGCCGGGCGGGGTGTCCCGGGCGACGATCACCGCGCACGTCTTCTCGCCGAGGCGCGCGTCCGGCACCGGCACCACGGCGGCGGTCCGCACCGCCGGATGCGCGATCAGGTGGGCCTCGACCTCGTCGACGGAGATCTTCTCGCCACCCCGGTTCACCACGTCCTTGATCCGACCGGTCACCACCAGCCGCCCGGCGGCGTCGCGGCGGACCAGGTCACCGGTGCGCAGGAACCCGTCGGCGGTGAAGACCGTGCGGTTGTGCTCGGGCACCGCGTAGTACCCGCGCAGCGTGCACGGACCCCGGGCGAGCAGTTCGCCGACCTCGCCGTCGGGCACGTCGCGGTCGGCGTCGTCCACCACCCGCAGCTCGTCGGCGGGGCTCAGCGGGGTGCCCTGGCTGGTCGCGGCGGCCTCGTCGCCCTCGTCCGGGCGGGTGAAGCAGAGCACCCCCTCGGCCATCCCGAACCAGTGGGTCAGCGTGGCGCCGGTGGCCGGGCGCACCCGGCGGGCCACCTCCGGGCTCAGCGTGGCGCCACCCACCTCGATGACCAGCTTCGACAGGTCGGCGCCGAAGATGCCGGCGGTCTCGGTCCAGACCGGCAGCAGCGCCGGCATCAGCGTGGTCAGGGTGACCTGCTCGGCAGCGACCAGCGGGAACACCTCGTCCGGGGCCGGGCTCGCGGCGAGGACGGCCCGACCGCCGGCCCGCAGCGCCCCCAGCACCCCGGGGCAGCCGAGCGCGGCGTTGTGCGCCACCGGCAGCGCGGCCAGGTACGCGCCGTGCTCGTCGAAGCCCATCGCCTCGGCGGTGGCGCGTAGCTGGAACGCGTAGTCGTCGTGGGTGCGCGGGATCAGCTTGGGCAGCCCGGTGGTGCCGCCGGAGAGCAGGAAGAAGGCCACCTCCGACGGATCGGGGGCGGGCAGCTCCACCGGCTCGGCGTCGACGTCGCGCAGCGCGGTCAGCTCCTGCGGCTCGCCGGCCACCAGCACGTGCCGGACCGAGGGCACCGCCCGGCGTACCGCCCGGGCCAGGTCCCGGTGGTCGGTGCCGGCCACCACGTCGGGCACCACCAGCGCGACCGCGTCGGCGTACTCGGCGAGGTAGACCAGCTCGGCCCGGCGGTGGGCGGGCAGCGCCAGCACCGGCAGCGCGCCGAGTCGGAAAAGCGCCACACACGTCACTACGAAGTCGGGGGTGTTCGGCAGTTGCACGACCACCCGGTCACCCGGCCCGACGCCGAGCGCGACCAGGCCGGCGGCCAGCCGGTCGGCGCGGGTGTCCAGCTCGCGGTAGGTGTGCCGGCCGTGCCGGGTCACCACCGCGATCCGGTCCGGGTCCCGTGCGGCCCAGGGTCGTAGCAGGTCACCCAGCACTTCGCCGCGCCAGATGCCGTCGCGGCGGTAGCGCTGCGCGAACTCGTCGGGCCAGGGGACGCATCCGGTCAGCATGCTCGGCCTCCAGGACGTGCCATCGGGGACGCTACCCGCCGCAGCGGACCGCCCGACGCTATGCGACGTTTCTTCTCTCGCGCAAGTGTCTGTTGTTTCTGGTCGGCGAATCCTACATGCGTCATCTATCGTGGGCGTGCCCCGGCCAACCCGAAGCGTGGGAGAAGACGATGTGGATAGTCGTGGACTACGACCGCTGTGACAGCCACGGGGTCTGCGCCGACAGCGCCCCGGACGTGTTCGAGATCCGGGACGACGACCTGATGTACGTGCTGGTCGAGCAGCCGTCGGCGGAGCAGTTGCCGCAGGTCGAGACCGCGGTACGCGGCTGCCCGAAGCTCGCCCTGTCGTTGCGCGGGGAGTGAGCGCCGTGGCGGAGGCGGTGATCGTCGCGGCGGCGCGTACCCCGATCGGTCGCCGGGACGGGTGGCTGCGCGGGCTCAAGGCGGTCGAACTGCTGCGTACCGTGCAGCGGGAGGTGCTCGACCGGGTCGACCTGCCGGCCTCGGCGGTGGACCAGATCATCGGCGGTTGCGTCACCCAGGTCGGCGAGCAGAGTCTGAACGTGACCCGTAACGCCTGGCTGAGCACCGGGCTGGACCCGGAGGTCGCCTGCACCACCGTGGACGTGTCCTGCGGCTCGGCGCAGCAGGCCAACCACCTGGTCTCCGCGCTGATCACCGCCGGGGCGATCGACGTGGGGATCGCCTGCGGGGTGGAGTCGATGACCCGGGTGCCGGTGGGCACCAACCTCTACCAGGGGCCAGGCCACTACAAGACCGACGACTACCCGTGGGACGACCCGCCCAAGGCGCAGTTCGGCGGCGCGGAGCGGATCGCCGCCAAGTACGGCGTCGACAGGGCCGCCGCCGACGCGTACGGGCTGCGGTCGCAACGGCGCGCGGCGGCGGCCTGGGCGCAGGGACGCTTCGACGCCGAGGTGGTCCCGGTCCGCGCCCCCGGCCCCGACGGCGACACCGTCGAGGTGACCCGGGACCAGGGACTGCGCGAGAGCACCCCGGACGGGTTGGCCGCGCTCAAGCCCACCGTCGAGGGCGGCGTGCACACCGCGGGCACCACCTCGCAGATCTCCGACGGCGCGGCGGCGATCCTCTGGATGTCGGCCGAGCGGGCCGCCGCGCTCGGGTTGCGCCCGCGCGCCCGCCTGTTGCACCAGGTGGTCACCGGCTCCGATCCGGCCCTGCTGCTGGAGGGGCCGGTGGTGGCCACCCGCAAGATCCTCGACCGGGCCAAGATGCGACTGTCCGACATCGACGTCGCCGAGGTCAACGAGGCGTTCGCGGCGGTGGTGCTCGGCTGGACGGCGGCACACGACGCTGACCCGGAGCGGGTCAACGTCAACGGCGGCGCGATCGCGCTGGGTCACCCGCTGGGCGCCTCCGGCACCCGGCTGCTGGTCAGCGCGCTGCACGAGCTGGAACGCACCGACCGGGAACTCGCCCTGGTCACCATGTGCTGCGGTGGCGCGCTGGGCACCGCCTCGATCCTGCAACGGATGTGAGCGCGGTGCACGGGCACGACGCCGGGGACTTCTATCGCGAGGCCCGCGACGATCTGGCCGGACCGCTGGACGGGATCCGGGTGCTGGACGTGACGAAGGTCTGGTCCGGCCCGCTGACCAGCGCGATCCTCGCCGACCTGGGCGCCGACGTGATCCGGGTCGAGCTGCCGCACGGGCGCGACGGCGAGGTGCCGCCCCGGATTCCCGGCACCGGTCTGTCGTGGTTCCGGCAGACGGTCAACCGCAACAAACGCAGCGCCGGGCTCGACCTGCGCGAGACGGCCGGCCGGGAGACCTTCCTGCGGCTGGTCGCCACCGCCGACGTGGTGGTGGAGAACTACCGTCCCGGCACGCTGGACGGATGGGGGGTGGGCTGGGCGCAGTGCCGGGCCGTCCGTCCCGACCTGGTCTTCGTCTCGATCTCCGGCTGGGGCCAGTACGGCGACCGGCGGACCGAGGCGGCCTACGACCCGATCATGCAGGCGGCCAGCGGGTGGATGGCGCTCAACGGGCCACCCGACGCCGGACCGGTCCGGGCGCCGACGTTCCTCGCCGACGAGCTGGCCGGCCTGCACGGGGCGATCGGCGCGTTGGCCGCCCTCTGGCACCGGGCGCGCACCGGCGAGGGGCAGCACGTGGACGTGGCGATGTTCGACGCCATGCTCGCCGGCAGCGCCGGCCTGCACACCCTCGCCGCCGCCGGGCGTCCACCCGACAGATGGGGCAACCAGACCGACTTCGTGGTGCCGTCCAACGTCTACGACTGCGCCGACGGGCAGGTCTATCTCGCCGTCGCGCTGGACCGGCACTGGCGGGACCTGGCCGAGGCGATGGACCGCCCGGAACTGGCCCGTGCCCCCGGCTTCGGGCGCGCGGCCGACCGGCTGGCCAACCGGGTCGAGGTGGACGCCGTGGTGGCCGGGTGGTGCCGGGGGCGGCCGGCGGACGCCGTGGTCGCCGAGCTGGTCGGGCGGGGTCTGACCGTCTCCCGGGTCCGCACCGTGGCCGAGGTGGCCGCCGATCCGTACCTGGCGCAGCGGGCCATGCTGCAACCCACCGTGCTCAGCGACGGCAGCACCGCTCCGATCGTCGGTCCGGCGGCGAAGTTCTCCCGCACTCCGACCCGGGTGCGACAGGGTGCGCCGGCCCCCGGGCAGCACACCGCGCAGGTGCTCGACGAGCTCGGTCTGGTGCCCGTCGAGGTGGCAAAAAAAACATACGACACCACTTGCTGAGCCCGTCACCGGTGGGTCAGTATGTTGGCGCGGAACAGATACAACATACGCGTTAGTGGAGTGTTGTATCGCGTTCGGTCGGCAGTCGTCCGACAGGGGAGGTTGGCTTGACCACTCAGCTTCGAGCTCTGGTGACCGGCGTCTCACGGGGAATCGGGCGCGCGACGGCGCTGCGGCTCGCCGAACAGGGCTACGCGGTGGCCGGTTGCTACAGCACCGCCAGCGAGGCGGCGGCCAAGACCCGGGCCGAGGTCGCGGCGTTCGGGGTGCCGGTGCACTTCGCGCCCTGCGACGTGACCGACCTGGCCGCGGTGGAGGCGTTCGTCGGCGCCGCCGAGGACGCGCTCGGGCCGATCGACTGTCTGGTCAACAACGCCGGCATCACCCGGGACAGCCCGCTGGTGCTCTCCAAGGAGGAGGACTGGTCGGCGGTGATCTCGACCAACCTCACCGGCACCTGGAACTTCTGCCGCGCGATGACCTTCCGCTTCATGAAGCGTCGGGCCGGCGTGGTGGTCAACATGTCGTCGGTGGCCGGCGTGTACGGCAACACCGGCCAGACCGCGTACGCCGCCAGCAAGGCCGGGATCATCGGGCTGAGCCGCTCGCTGGCCAAGGAAGTCGCCCGGTACGACATCCGGGTCAACGTGGTCGCCCCCGGCTTCATCGAGACCGACATGACCGACGCGCTCTCCGGCAAGCTGCGCGAACAGGCCCTCGGCCAGATCGCGCTACGCCGCTTCGGCCGCGCCGAGGACGTCGCCGACCTGGTCGAGTTCCTCTGCTCGCCGCGTGCCGGGTACATCACCGGCCAGGTGTTCCAGGTCGACGGTGGGATCACGTTGTGAGCGCCCCGACCGTCACCACCCGCCGCTGCCCGCCCGGCGCCGCGCCGCTGGCCGCCGTCGACGACCTCCAGGTCACCGCGGTCGGCGAGCACGTCGAGGTGATCGCCGCGGTGCCGGTCCGCCCGGACGACCCGAACCTGTGCGGTCACTTCCCCGGCTTCCCGGTCTTCCCCGGCGTGTTCGTCCTGGAGGCCCTCGCGCAGGCGGTCGACATCGCGTTGCGGGGCGCCGGTCGGCCCCGGCTGCGTACCCGAGCGGTCGAGGCCGTGCGGTTCCTGGCGCCGCTGCTGCCGCCGGACCGGTTGACCCTGGACATCAAGGCCGTCGCCGACGGGCCGGACCGCTGGGCGGTGACCGCCTCCGGCCGCCGCGACGACGGCACCGTGACCGTGACGATGCGCGCCCGCTTCGACGGCGGCGACATGGTCGAGCCGACCGGGCCCGACCCGTCGGGCTCGCCCACCGTCAGCGGGGGAGGGCTCGGGCACCACCAGGTGCGGGCACTCCTGCCGCAGCGGTACCCGCTGCTGCTGGTCGACCGGGTGCTGGGGCTCGCTCCCGGTGACCGGATCGAGGCGGTCAAGACGGTCACCGCCACCGAGCCCTGCTACCGGGCGCTGACCGACGACGCGCCGCCCGGCGACTACGCCTACCCGGCGTCGCTGCTGGTGGAGTCGCTCGGGCAGACCGCCGCCCTGCTCTGGCTCACCGGGTCGAACACCCCGGTCGGCGACGAGCACGTGTTGATGTTCGTCGGGGCGCGCGACTTCACCTTCGACGGCGTCGCCTACCCGGGCGACGTGCTGCGTCACGTGGTCCACCTGGAACGGGTGATCGCCGACACCGCCTTCGCCACCGGCGAGACGTACGTCGGCGACCGCCGCATCGCCCGTGTCGGGACGCTGATGGCGGCCCGACGCCCGCGTACGGCGCTCACGGCCACGGCCGGCGCCGAGACCGCCACCTCGGGAACCGTCGGCGTCCCCACCGGACGGGAGTCCTCCCGGCCCGGGGTGCCGCCGGCTTCGTCAAACCTCCGCTGGAAAGGCTGACCTGTCATGACGCAGACCGACCCCCGCATGGCCGAACTCCGTGAGATCGTGGCGGAGGTGCTGGAGCTCGAGCCGGAGGAGCTCACCGAGACCGGCGACTTCGCCGAGGACTACGAGGCCGACTCGCTGCGGGCGATCGAGATCCTGGCGCGGATCGACAAGAAGTTCAAGATCGAGATTCCGCAGTCGGAGTTGCCGCAGCTCAACAACCTCAAAGCGGTCTACGACGCGGTGGTGCGTCACTCAGCCGACCAGGCCTGAGCATGAACCGGGTCGTGGTGACCGGGCTCGGCCCGGTGTCCAGCATCGGGATCGGCGTCTCCGCGTTCACCGACGGCCTGCGTGAAGGCCGATCCGGCATCTCGCCGATCCGCAGCTTCGACGCCAGCGGTTTCCCCCACCGCAACGCCGGTGAGGTACCCGGGTTCCGCCCGGAGACGCTGCTGAACCGGATCGACGTGGCACGTTGGGGGCGGTCCGCGCAGTTCGCGGCCGCCGCCGCCCGCCTGGCCCTGGCCGACTCCGGTCTGGACCCGGCGGCGGTCGCGCCGGAGCGGGCCGGGGTGGTGGTCGGCACCACCAGCGGCGAGTCGGTGGTGGTCGAGGCGGTGACCGCCCAACAGGTCGAGTCCGGCTTCGAGGGCATGGACCCGGACCTGCTGCGGCAGGTGCCGGCGGGTCGGCTCGCCCACGCGGTGAGCACCGAACTGGACCTGGCGGGGGAGTCGCTGACCCTGGCCACCGCCTGTTCGGCCAGCAACTACGCGATCGGCTACGCGTACGACATGCTGGCCACCGGTGAGGCGGAGGTGATGTTCGCCGGTGGCGCCGACTCGGTCTGCCGCTGGGCGCACGCCGGCTTCTACCGACTGGGGGCGCTCACCGCCGACGCCTGTTCGCCCTTCGACCGGGACCGCTCCGGCATCCTCACCGGGGAGGGCGGGGCGATCCTGATGCTGGAGACCCTCGACCACGCCCGTGCCCGGGGCGCCCGGATCTATGCCGAGGTCCTCGGGTACGGCGTCAACTGCGACGCCAACCACCCCGTCGCGCCGGACCGGGGCAGCATCGCGGCCTGCATGCGCGCGGCCCACCGCAACGCCTCGGTCAAGCCGGCCGACGTGGACTACATCTGCGCTCACGGCACCGGCACCCCGGCCAACGACTCGGTGGAGGCCCAGGCCATCTTCGACGTCTTCGGTGACCGGGTGCCCCCGGTCAGCTCGATCAAGTCGATGATCGGGCACACCATGGGCGCGGCGAGCGGCTTCGGGGCGATCGCCGGGACCCTCGCCATCGCGCACGGGTTCCTGCCGCCCACGATCAACTGGGCCACTCCGGACCCGGCCCTGGCCGGGCTGGACCCGGTGCCGAACACCGCGCGGCAGGCCGGTGTCCGGGTGGTGCAGAACAACGGGTTCGCCTTCGGCGGCAACAACGCCATCGTCCTGATCGGAGCCGTCGAATGAGCGGGGTCGTGATCACCGGATGGAGCGCGGTCAGCCCGGCCGGGGTGGGCCGTACCGCGCTGGCCGAACGCCTGGCCGCCGTCGCGGCGGGTGTCCCGGCCGGCGGACCGGGCGAGCCGCCCCGGGCCGAACCGGTCGCCGTGACCACGCTGAGCGACGAGCCGTTGCCCACCCCGACCGGACACGCGCTGGTCGACTTCAACGTCCGCGACCACCTGGGCCGCAAGGGCACCAGCTTCTACGACCGGGCCACCGCGCTGTCCGTGGTGGCGTGCGGCGACGCGCTGCGCGACGCGGGCGTGGAACTGGACGACACCAATCGCGCCCGGCTCGGCCTGGTGCTCGGCACCTCGCTGGGCAGCTTCCGCTCCACCAGCGACTACACCCGGGAGACGCTGGTCCAGGAGAAGCCGTACCTGGTCAACCCGGTGCTGTTCCCCAACACCGTGATGAACTGCGCGGCCGGGCAGGCCGCCATCCGGCACGGCCTGCGCGGGGTCAACGCCACGGTGGCGACCGGCTCGCTGGCCTTCCTCGACGCGCTGCGCTACGGCAGCAACGCCATCGCCCGGGGCTACGTCGACGCGATGCTGGTCGGTGCGGTGGAGGAGTTCAGCCCGCACCGGGCCTGGACCACCTGGCTGACCGGGCACCCCGAGCAGCCGGTGCCGACCGGGGAGGCCGCCGTGGTCTTCGTGCTCACCCGCGCCGAACGGCCCGCCTGGGCCGGCGTACGCCGGGAGGCCGAGGTGCTCGCGCTGGCCACCGCGTACGGCCCGGGTGGCGGTCCGGCCGCCGACCGGGCGTTGACCGGGTGCGTCTCCCGGGCGGTCCGTCGGGCCGGCGTCGACCCGACCGAGGTGGACCACGTCCTGACCGGCGAGACCGCCGAGGACGACACCGACGAGTTCGACCCGGCCTGCGCGGCGCTCGGCCGGGTGCCGACCCGGATCCGGTCCAGCCGCCTCTTCGGGCGCTGCGACGCGGCCACCGGCGGGCTCGCGCTGGCCACCTTCCTCGCCACCGCACCGGCCGGCGACACGCCGCGCCTGGCGCTGATCACCTCGCGCAGCCCGGACGGCGGCACCGCTGCCGCCATCGTCAGGGGGTGGCCGGGTGCCGGCGCGTCTGACCGCTAGCGAGCTGCTTACCTGCCTCGGCGACGGGGACCGGACCTTCGCCGGCCTACTGGCCGGGACCAGCGGGATCGGTCCGCTGCGACACGGCGCACCGGCCGCCCTCAACGTCGCCCACGGCTACCACATCGACGACGGCGCGGAGCGGGTCTTCGCGGCCAGCCGCTGGGTGGCCGAGTGCGCCGCCCGCGCGGTCGCCGCCGGTGCGCTGGACCCCCGGCGTCGCCGCGTGGTCGCCCTGGTCGGCACCGGCCTGCGGGAACTGGCCGCGGTGGAGGCGTACGCCACCGGCGGTGACGCGTTCGCCGCCCACCGGCTGCACTTCGGCGACGCGGTGCACGCGGCCGTGCCCGGCCTGCGGGAGGTGGTGACCGTCAGCAACGCGTGCAGCGCCGGTGGGCACGTCCTGGCCCTCGCCGAGGACCTGCTCATGCTCGGTGACGCCGACGCGGTGCTGGTCTGCGGCGTCGACGCGACCACCGAGTCGATGCTGGCGATGATCGGTCGCGTCGTCGACCACCCCACCGAGACGGTCCGGCCCTTCGACGCCGACCGGCAGGGTGTCCTGCTCGGCGACGGTGCCGCCGCAGCCGTGCTGGTGCCCGACGACGACACCCGACCCGCGCTGGCCCGGGTGGTGGCCACCGGCCTGTCCTGCGACGCCCACCACGAGACCGCCCCGTCGGTGGCCGGGATCACCCGCGCCATGCGGGACGCGCTGGCCCGCGCCGGCCGGGAACCGGCCGAGGTCGACCTGGTCGTGGCGCACGGCACCGGCACCGCCCTCAACGACCCGGCCGAGTGCGAGGCGCTCCGGCAGGTGCTGGTGAGCGGCGGCGCGGACCCGCTGGTGACCGCCGTGAAGGGGGCCACCGGCCACACCTCCGGGGCCGCCGCGCTGGTCAACCTCGACGTGGCGCGCCGCTGCCTGAGCCAGGGCCGGGTGCCGCCGGTGGTGGGGTTGCGCCGTCCGCTGCCGGAGGGTGCCGGTCTGCGGTTTCCCACCGAGGCGACCGGGCACCCGGCCCGGCTGGTCCAGTCCGACGCGTTCGGCTTCGGCGGCGTCAACGCCGTCACCCTGGTGGAGGCCCCGTGACCAGCCGACTGATCGCCCCCGACCCGACCCGGTCCACCGGCACCACCGCCCCGGTGACGGTGCGGGTGGCCGGGTGGAGCCTGCACCTGCCCGAGGCGGGCGGTCTCGCCGCCGACCTGGCCGCGTGGTCCGACACGTCGGCGTCGCGGCTGACCGCCACCCTGGCCGACGCGGTGCCCGCCGACCGCGCCCACCAGGTCCTCGGCCGCAAGGGCCTGCTCTACAAGGAACCCGCCACCCGGCTCGCGCTCTGCGCGGTGCACCGCGCGCTCGGCCTGCCGCCCGGCCGCCACCCGCCCGACGGCGTCGACCCCCGGACCGCGGTGGTGGTCGCCGGCAACCTCGGCAACGTCGCCACCGTCGCCGACCTGGCCCGCACCGTGCATGCCGAGGGCGGTCGCGCGGTCAGTCCGCTGGCCGCCCCGAACGCGTCGAGCAACGTGGTGGCCAGCACCGTGGCGCTCTGGTTCGGTCTCGGCGCGGCCAACCTGATGGTCTGCTCCGGCGCCACCGCCGGCCTGGACGCGGTCCGCGCGGCGATGCTGCTGCTGCGCGCCGGACGGGCCGATCGGGTGCTGGTGGTGGGCGCCGAACCGGCCGACGAGGTGGCCACTGAACTGCACCAGGCGGGTCGCCCGGCTTTCCCGCTGCGCGCCGGTGCCGCCTGCCTGGTGCTCACCACCACCGCCGCACCTGGCACGGGACCCGTGCTCGGGCCGTCCGACGGGCGGGCCGCGTACCGCCGGATCGGGCCGGGCGGCTTCGACCCGGCGGCGCACTGGGGGGACTGCTACGGCGCGGCCGGCGTGGTGAACCTGGCACTGGCCGCGACGCTGCTGGACGCCGGAGCGCCCGGCCCGGTCGCGGTCGCGTGCGGCGACGACGCCGACGGCGTCCGCGAACTGCTCCTCGACGCCGCCCCCGGAGCCGGCCGATGATCCCGGCCCCGACGCTGCACGAGCTGACCCCCGGCGCGCCCGGGGGAGACCTGGTGGTCCTCGCCCACGGCCTGGAGGACTCCTGGGAGTCGTGGCGGCCGCTGGCCCGGGCCTTCGACCCGCGCTGGCACGTGGTCGCCCTGGACCTGCCGTGGCGGGCCGGTAACGACTACCGGTGGCGTCGCCAGGGCAGCCCGGCGCAGTGGCTGGCCGCCGGGCTGGCCGGGCTGCCCCGCCCGGCGGACACCATCGTCGCGCACTCCTTCGGCGCGAACGCGACGCTGGAGCTGCTGGCCGGCGGCCAGCCGGCGGCCCGCGCGACGGTGCTGATCTGTCCGCTGTACTGCCCGCCCGAGCAGCCGATCACCTGGCAGGTCTTCGACCGGGCCCGGCGGACCTTCGACAGGCACGTCGGCGACGGGCTGCGGCTGCGCGTCGGCGCGCGACTGCGCAAGCTGGACGCCGCGTTGCTCGACGCGATGTTCGCCAAGGCCATCGACCGGATCGGGCCGGCCGGCTTCCTCACCGTCTTCGACCAGTTCGTCAGCAGCGGCGGGCTGGCGCTGACCACGGTGGACACCCCGACGTTGATCCTGGCCGGCGGGGCCGACCCGACCCTGTCCCCGGCCGCCGCCGCCACGCTGGCCCGGGACATGCCCCGGGCCACCCTGCTGGTGCACGAGCACTACGACCACTTCTGCCACGTCCGCCACGCCGACGAGGTCGCGGAGCAGGCCGCCCGGTTCGTCGGTGAGGCGAACCGGGTGACGGTACGTCCCTGACGACAGGAGCAGCCACCATGACCAGTGCGCCCACCGCCCCGCTGACCGTCCTGGTCGGGCGGCCCCGGTACGAGGGGGCCAACATCCGCACCTGGATCGGCTTCAAGCACTTCATCTATCTGGTCGAGGAGGCGGTGCTGCAGTGGCTGCGCGAGCGCGGACCCGGGGCCCGTGACCTCTTCCACTCCCACGGCCTGGGCGTCGAGATCGTCGACTGCTCGGTGCAGTTGCCGGCGGTGCTGGAGGTCGACGACGAGGTGCGGGTGGAGGTCACCGGCGAGTCCGCCGATCGACTGGCGGTGCGGATGACGGTGGTCCGCGACGACCGCGAGCAGGTGGTGCTGCGTGGCAAGGTGCGGGTGGCGCTGGTCGTCGAGCCCGCCGCCACCACCTCCGCGCCCGCCCCCGCGCACCTGGCGGACCTGGTGGTGCCCACCCTCGGTGCCGCCGCGACGGTGACCCGCCCCGACCACCGGCCGATCCGTGCCGGCGAGACGGTCGCCGACGTGCTCACCCCGGTCGGGTCCCGGTCGTTCCTGTGGAGCTGGCGGGCGCCCTACTTCTACTGCCACTTCTCCGACCGGGTGCAGCACTCCGGCTACGTCCGGGCGCTGGAGGAGGTGGTGGACCGCTTCCTGGCCGCCCGAGGCATCTCGGTGGGTCGGCTGGTCCGCGAGCGCTCCTGGATCCCGGTGGTCTCCCGGGCGCGGGTCCGGATGGTCGAGGCGGCCCGGATGGAGGAGGACGTGCACACCGTCCTCACCGTCACCGACGTGCTGCGCGGGGTCATGTTCGACGCGCGGATGGACTGCTACGTCCGGCGCGGCGAGCGGCTGGTGCACACCGCGACCGCGAGCATCCTGCACGGGTACGCGATCAGCGCCGGCCCGAACGCCGGCGAGCTGGCCGAGTTCGACGACGAGGTGCTGCGCGCGCTGGCCGGCGGTGTGGCGTGAAGCGGCGGCCCCGGCTGTACTTCTCCTTCCGCAGCCCGTACAGCTGGCTGGCGGTGCACCGGCTGCGTGCCGAGGTGCCCGACCTGTTCGAGCAGGTCGACTGGTACCCGTACTGGGACCCGGACGAGAAGACCAACGCGGCACTGGCCGAGCGGGGCGCCGAGCTGCACTACGTGCAGATGAGCCGGGCCAAGCACCGCTACCTGCTGGTGGACACCAAGCGGCTGGCACAGCGGGCCGGGCTGCCGATGGCCTGGCCGATCGACGTGGACCCGTGGTGGGACCTGCCGCACCTGGCCTGGCTGCTGGCCCGCCGAGCCGGTCGGGCGGTGCCCTTCTACGACGCGCTGGTGGCGGCCCGCTGGGAGCGGGGCGAGGACATCTGCACCCCGGAGGTCGTCGCCCGCGCCGCCGTCGAGGCGGGCGTGGACCCGGTGGCCGCACAGAACGCCCCGCAGGACGAGACGCTGCGCGCGGAGGGGGTCGACTGCCTGGCCGCCGCGTACGACGACGACATCTTCGGCATCCCGTACCTGCGCTTCGGTCGGCACCGCTTCTGGGGCCTGGACCGGGTGGACCACTTCCTGGCCGAATGGCGACCGGAGAGCACGCCCACGGCGGAGGCGAGTCCCGCCGTACCGACGGCGGTGCTCGCCGGTGCCGCCTTCGACACCGACACCGCGGGAGGTTGCGGATGACCGGGCGTACGCCGGCCGAGGAGCGCCTGCGTCGGCAGCGGCAACTGGCGGCGACCTGCCGACTCTTCGCCCGCTACGGGTTCGACGAGGGCGCCGGGGGCCACGTCACGGCCCGCGACCCGGAGGACCCGGACCGGTTCTGGATCAACCCGTTCGGGATGCACTTCGGACACGTGCGGGTCAGCGACCTGCTGCTGGTGGACGCGGGCGGGGAGGTGCTGGAGGGCACCGGCCGGATCAACCCGGCCGGATACGTCATCCACTCGCACGTGCACGCCGCGCGTCCCGACGTGGTCGCCGCCGCGCACACCCACTCCACCCACGGGCGGGCCTGGTCGACGCTGGGCCGGCCGCTGGACCCGATCACCCAGGACGCCTGCGCCTTCTATCAGGACCACACCGTGTTCGCCGACTACACCGGCGTGGTGCTCGCCGACGAGGAGGGCAAGCGGATCGCCGACGCCCTCGGCGACACCAAGGCGGTGGTGCTGCGCAACCACGGGCTGCTGACCGTCGGCGGCTCGGTGGCGGAGGCGGCCTGGTGGTTCATCGCCATGGACCGCAGCGCCCAGGTGCAGTTGCTGGCCGAGGCGGCGGGCCGACCGATCCTGATCGGCCCGGACGAGGCCGCCGAGACCCGGCGCGTCATCGGCACCCCGGGGATCGCCCGGCTGAACTTCCGGCCGCTGTACGCCGACATCGTGCGGGCCCAGCCGGACCTGCTGGACTGACCCGGAGGGAACGCGATGGCCGTACTGCTGAGGGACCTGGCCGGGGCCACCGGTGAGCCGGCACTGACCGACGCCGACGGTGAGCTGGACTGGACCGACCTGGACGCCCGGGTCAACCGGTGGATCCGGCTGCTGCGCGCCGAGGGGCTGCGGGTCGGCGACACCATGGCGGTGGTCTGCGGCAACCGGCGGGAGACGTTCGAGGCGCTGCTGGCCGCCCTGCACACCGGGGTGACGGTGGTGCCGGTCAACTGGCACCTGACCGCGCCGGAGATCGCGTACCTGCTGGCGGACTCGGAGAGCCGGCTGGTGCTGACCGAGCCGGCCTACGCGTCCGTGGTGGACCAGGCGGTGCGGACCGCCGCCGTGCGGGTACGGCAGCTCGTGACGGGGGAGCGTGACGTCGGCGACGCGGTCGCGGTCGAGCCACGGCTGGCGGGCCTGGCCGCCGACGAGCCGCCGGAGCAGGTGTGCGGCTCCACCATGCTCTACACCTCGGGAACCACGGGTGCGCCCAAGGGGGTCCGCAACGGACTGTTCCGGGCCGAGGCGCCGTTCGGGCGGGTGGAGCGGCTGCTGGCGTACGCGGGGCACGCCCTGCACGTGCCGGCGCGCGGCGCGGTGCTGCTGGTCGGTCCGTGGTACCACTCCGCGCAACTGTTCTTCGCGCTGCTGCCGCTGCTGCGCGGCAGTCGGCTGGTGCTGCACGAGCGCTTCGACCCGCAGGCGTTCCTGGCCGCGGTGGCCACGCACCGGATCACCGCCTGCCACCTGGTGCCGACCCAGTTCGTCCGGCTGCTGCGGCTGGACGACGCGGTCCGGGCCGCCGCCGACGTCGGCAGCCTGCGGGTGGTGTGGCACGGCGGTGGACCCTGCCCGGTCGAGGTGAAACGACAGATGATCGAGTGGTGGGGGCCGGTGGTGGTCGAGTACTACGCGGCGACCGAGGCGGGGGTGGTCACGCTGATCGGTGCCGAGGAGTGGCTGCGTCGGCCGGGCAGTGTCGGTCGGGCGGTGCCCCCCAACGAGGTGGTCGTCCTCGACCCGGACGGCGCGGTGCTGCCGCCCGGCCGCCCCGGGCGGGTCTTCGTCCGCCGGGCCGGGAAGACGTTCGAATACCACAACGCCCCGGAGAAGACCCGCGACGCGCATCTGCGTCCCGGCGTCTTCACCTACGGCGAGACCGGCCACCTGGACGAGGAGGGCTACCTCTATCTGACCGGGCGGGCCCGCGACCTGATCATCTCCGGTGGGGTGAACATCTATCCGGCCGAGGTCCAGGCGGTCCTGCAGGAACACCCGGCGGTCCGGGACGCGGCGGTGACCGGGGAACCCGACGACGAGTACGGCGAGCGGGTGGTGGCCGTGGTCGAACTCGATCCGCACCGGCTCGACCCGGCCGCCGCCCCACAGGTGCTGGAGGCGTTCTGCCGCCGCTCGTTGGCCGGGTTCAAGGTGCCCCGCCGGTGGCGGTTCGTCGCCGAGCTGCCGCGTGACGGCACCGGCAAGCTCCGCCACGACGTGCTGCGTGAGCTGCTGCGTCCGCAGACCACGGCGGGACGCTCGTGAGCCCGGTGACGCAGCGTCCGGACGTGGCGCACCCGGCCACGTACGGCGCCGAGGTGCCGCACGTCGAGTTCGCCCGGATGCGCCGCGAGGAGCCGGTGTCCTGGGTGCCCGAGCCGGCGCTGTGGCGGCGGGGCGGCGGCGGCCGGATGCTCAGCCAGGGATCGGGCTTCTGGGCGGCCACCAGTCACGAGGCGGTGGTCGCCGCGTCCCGGCAGCCGGAGCTGTTCTCCTCCGGGCGCAAGGGTGCCTTCCTGCCCGACCCGCGTACCGCCGCCGACCTGGAGCAGGCCCGCCAGCTTCTGGTCAACATGGACGCGCCGCAGCACTCGCGGATCCGCCGGCTGGTCACCTCGGTGTTCACGCCACGGGCGGTGCGGGCGCTGCACGACAGCGTCGCCGCCCACGCCCACGACCTGGTGCGGCGTGCGATCGCCGCGGACGAGTGCGACGTGGTCGCCGATCTCGCCGCCGAACTGCCCCTGCTGGTCCTCGCCGACCTGCTCGGCCTGCCACGCGAGGACCGGCACCTGCTCTACCGGTGGAGCAACAACCTGGTCGGCTTCGACGACCCGGAGTACGGCGGCGGCGACGTGGAGGCGTACCGCACCACCTTCGTCGAGGCGTTCCAGTACGCCCTCACGGTGGCCGGTGAACGGCGTCGGTCACCCAAAGACGACCTGATGACGCTGCTGGCGACCAGCGAGGTGGACGGCCGACGCCTGACCGACCGTGAGTTCTGTAGCTTCTGGCTGCTGCTCGTGGTGGCCGGTAACGAGACGACCCGACACCTCATCTCCGGTGGCGTGTCGGCACTGCTGGCCGCGCCGGCGCAGCGGGACCGGCTGGCGCGGGACATGTCGTTGTTGCCGACGGCGACGGAGGAGTTGTTGCGGTGGGTCACGCCGATCATGCAGTTCCGACGTACCGCCACTGAGGACACCGAGTTGTGCGGTCAGGCCGTCGCCGAGGGCGACAAGGTCGTGCTCTGGTACGTCTCGGCCAACCGCGACGGTGCCGTCTTCGACGACCCGGACGCCCTGCGGCTGGACCGGAATCCGAACCCGCACCTGTCGTTCGGCATGGGCCCGCATTTCTGTCTGGGCGCACATCTGGCCCGGCTGGAGGCACAGGCGATGCTGCGGGAACTGGTGCCGCACCTGGCCCGCTTCGAGGTGACCGGACCCGCCGTCCGGCTGGAAAGCAACTTCGTGAACGGCCTCAAGTCATTGCCCGGACGCTTCATTCCGGACGGCTCCGCCGGGCCTGACGGAGCGTGAAGCAGGTGTTAACTACCGACGGTGATATCGTCATATGCCGGGTCGCTTCTGTGAGTAGGCCGCTCAATCCGCTAATCTGGTGTGAAGCGTTCAACCACCACACTGCCGGAGTGTGCAGTGTGATGTGACGAACAGCGGAGGGTGGCGATGAGTGACTACACAATCACGATCCGGGCCGAGGGCGCCGACACGGAAACCGTTATCTGTGTCGACATCGACGATTCCACGCCGCGCGTGGTCGAACTCGTGATGCGTGCCGGCAGCGGCATCTCGGCGCCGACGCTTCCCTCGTTCGACCTGAATCTCTTACTGCGCGCGTTGTTCCCGGCCGGCGGCGCGCCGGTGACTCCCGCCTCCGTCGTCGAGTCGCCCACCGAGGTCTCTGCCACCGAGCAGTCCTTCACCCCGGCCACCGGCAACCGGTCCGTGCGGTCCGGCGCCAACCGCGCCGGCTCCGGCACGACGCGACGCCGGACCGAGGCGGCGGTGCCGAAGGGGCGGGTCTACCGGCGGATGCCGGAGGACGTCGTCGAGGTCTTCAACCGCACCGGCACGGTCACCGCCGTGGCCGAGCACTACGGGGTGCCCCGGCACACGGCACAGGGCTGGATCGGCCGGCTACGCCGCCGGGGCGGGTTCTCCGCCGCCTCCTGACACGTCCGTCCACCGGTGGCCGCGAGACGTGCCGCCGGTGGACGTGGGGCGTCGCCTCGGGCGAACCGTGCCGGCCGCGCGGGATCAGACCGTGACGTGACCGGCGGGACTGCGCTGCGCCACCACCTCGGCGTCGACCTCCGCCGTCGCCAGGGCGGCCTGCCGCAACTGCGCCACGGCCTCGTCGAGGCTCTCGAAGATCGGGAACACCCCGTCGAGCTTCATGGTGTGCAGCACCGTGCGGATGAACCGCGACGGCGCGGCCAGGCACAGCCGTCCGCCCCGCTCGCGTACCTCCCGGTGGGCCCGCACCAGCAGGCCGAGTCCGGCGGAGTCGATGACGTGCACGCCGTCCAGGTTCACCACGACCGTCCCGTGCACGTCGACCGCCTGCCGCAGCGCGACGCGCAACGCGTCCTCGGGACCGGCCACGGCCTCGCCGCCGACGGCGACCACGGGCGCGTCGTCGGCACCGGCGAGGCCGATCGGCGTACGGTCGGCGCGCGGGGCCGGGCTGGCCGGCAGGGCACTGCACCGGGGGCAGCGGTGCGGGCCGGTGGCGAACGGGGAACCGCTCCACCCGTGATCCGACACCAGCGTCCAGACCACCTCCGCGTCGGGCAGCACGCACGCGGTGCCGGTGGTGGTGTCACCGCAGACGTCGCAGATCAGGGTCATCAGGTTGTCGTCCGGTACGACGGTCATTCTGCTTCCTCTCCGGTGCCGCAGCCGTGCGGCCGGGACACGGACTCGGGGCGTCGGTGCGGTGCGCCGCCGCCGTACGGACTTCTCAGAGGGAGTCGGAACGTTCCTTGCCGGCGGTGGCGACCACGATCACCACGCCGACCGCGGCGAGACCGGCCTGCGCGACCAGCCCCAACAGGCTGAATCCTCGGAGGCCGGCGAGCCAGGCACTGATCGCGCCGAGCAGCGCGATGACCGCGCCGATGGTCATCGTGAGCCAGAGCGGCACGGCGGGACGGCCGGGGACGACGAGCCGGCCCACGGCACCGACGGCGAGACCGACGACTAGGGCCGCGGCGATCCCGGCGATGGTCATGCTGCTCCTCGTACTCGCGAAGTCGGTGCGTCGGCGACGGTGGGTCAGGTGCGTACGGTCACGGCCGCCCGGCCGTACCCGGCCGGCTGCGGTGTGACCTCCGGCGACGCGGGCTGCCGGGGCGGCACCACACCGGGTGCGGCCGGTGTGGTGCCGGCCGGTGTCCCGGCGTCGCCGCCCGGCTCCGGTGCGGTCCCGGCCGCGCCGTGCACCGGCAGGATCTGGTCCAGCCGGGCGGTCCGCAGAATGCGGGTGATGCGGGGGTTGGGGTTGCGTACCGCCAGCACCCCACCGAGGCGCACCATCCGTCGGTGCACGTCGAGCAGCAGGCCGATGGCGGCGGCGTCGATGTGCCGGCAGCCGGCCAGGTCGATCACGACCTGCTGGGGCCGCAGGGCCAGTAACTGGTCGAAGACCGCGCCGGTCTCCGGCAGGCAGGCCAGGTCGAACTCGGTGATGGACACCTCGACCAGCGGCACCGCGCATTCGGGGCGTCGTGGCGTGGTCACGTCGAGGGCCCCCTTCCTGGTAACCCGAGGCCGGTTCTCACCCTGCCCAGCGGGCTTGGCGGGCACCGCGCGGACGTATGACAGTTGCGTGACAAAAGCCCCGCAGGTCGGTGGCGGTTGGCCGCCCGGTCAGGGCTTGGGGATGATGCCGGTATGACAGCGGTACTGGTGATCGAGGACGACGACCGGATCCGGTTGGCGTTGCTGCTCGCCCTGGAGGACGAGGGCTACGAGGCCCGGGGCGCGGCCACCGCCGAGGAGGGCCTGCGCTCGCAGCGCCGGGACCCGGCCGACTACGTCCTGGTCGACCTGATGCTGCCCGGCATCGACGGCTTCGAGGGCATCCGTCAGCTCCGCCGCGACGACGACGTGCCGATCGTGGTGGTCAGCGCCCGCGACGACACCCACGACATCGTCGCCGCGCTGGAGGCCGGCGCCGACGACTACGTGGTCAAGCCGGTGGCGATCAAGGAGCTGACCGCCCGGCTGCGGGCCCTGCGCCGCCGGGCCCGCACGGTGGCCCCGGTGGAGGCGTCGGTGCCGGTGCTCGCCTTCGGCGAGTTGGAGGTCAGCCCGGAGGCAGGGGAGGTACGCCGGTCCGGTACCCCGGTCTCGGTCACCCGCACCGAGTTCCGGCTCCTCTGCGAGCTGGCCGAGCACGCCGGGCGGGTGCTCTCCCGGCAGCAGTTGCTCAGCCGGGTGTGGGGCTACGACACCGGCGACGAACGGCTCGTCGACGTGCACGTGGGTCGGCTCCGCCAGAAGATCGAACTCGACCCGGCCAACCCCCGGCACCTGGTGACGCTGCGCGGGCTCGGCTACAAGTTGCAGAGATGAGACCACGCCTCGGTCTGCGTGCCCGGGTCACCGCGGCGTTCGCCGTCGGCGCGTTGTCGCTGTCCGCCTCGATGGCCCTGGTGTCGTACGAGCTGACCCGCCGGACGCTGCTCGACGAGCGGGAACGCACCGTGCTGCGGGCGGCGTACTACGACGCGGAGGTGGTCCGGGCGGGCCTGGCCACCGACGAGCCGGACGTGGCGGAGGCGCTGCGCGCCCTGGACACCGGCACCAGCCGCCGGGCGGTGCTGTACTTCAACGGCGAGTGGTACGGCCGGCGGGCCGACACCGGCACCACCCCGGCCATCCCGCAGCGGATGCAGGACCTGGTGATGGCCGGCGAGCCCGCCGTGCAGCGGGTCCGGGTCGCCGACCAGCCGGTGGTGCTGGTGGGTGTGCCGTTGTCGGACTCGGCGGCGTTCTACGAGATCGTCTCGCTGCGGGAGCTGGACCAGACGTTCCAAGTGCTCGCGCTGGCGCTCACCGCCGTCGCGATCGTGGTGGCCGGCTCCGGGGCGGCGATCGGGTGGTACGCCACCCGGCACGGGCTGCGCCCGCTCACCGCCGTCGCCGACGCCGCCGAACGGATCGCGGCGGGCGACTTCACCACCCGGCTCGCGCCGGACACCGACCCGGACCTGACCCGGCTCTCCACCTCGTTCAACCGGATGGTGGACGAGTTGGCCCGCCGCATCGACCGGGACCGGCGGTTCGCCGCCGACGTCAGCCACGAGCTGCGGTCGCCGTTGCAGACGCTCGCGGCGGCGGCCAGCGTGCTGAGCAAGCGGCGGGAGAACCAGGACGAGCGGACCACCACGGCGGCCCGGCTGGTGGCCGACGAGATCGCCCGGTTCCAGCAGCTCGTCAACGACCTGCTGGACCTGGCCCGCAGCGATCAGCCGACGCACCGGGAGCCGGTCGACGTCGGCGCGCTGGCCCGGCAGGCGT
Source organism: Micromonospora sp. NPDC003241 (assembly GCF_053589795.1). Classification (NCBI taxonomy): domain Bacteria; kingdom Bacillati; phylum Actinomycetota; class Actinomycetes; order Micromonosporales; family Micromonosporaceae; genus Micromonospora; species Micromonospora sp. NPDC003241. Next base: position 245,685 of record NZ_JBSFSO010000004.1, read on the forward strand.
GCCGGGACCGGGACCTGCCCGAGTCGATGGTGCACCTCGCCCCGGACACCCCGGCCACCTGGCAGGTGGACCGGCGACGCGTCGCGCAGGTGCTGACCAACCTGCTCGACAACGCCGAACGCTACGGTGCCGGCCCGGTGGCGGTGTCGCTGTCCCGCGACGGTGACACCGGCGTGGTGGAGGTCGACGACGAGGGACCGGGGGTGCCGATGGAGGACCGCAAGGCGATCTTCGACCGCTTCGTGCGCGGCCGGGCGGCCAACTTCCGGGGTGGCGGCGACGGCACCGGCCTCGGCCTCGCGCTGGTGGCCCAGCACGCCGCCGCGCACGGCGGTGACGCCACGGTCAGCGACCGTCCCGAGGGCGGGGCACGGTTCCGGATCACGCTGCCGGGCAGCCTCGGATGAGGCGTACCGTCCGGCGGGTCTCGGCCGCCCTCGTGCTGACCCTGGTCGCCGCGTGCGGGGTACCCGCCGAGGACCAGCCCCGGACCGTGACGCCGCCGCCGGGCCCGTTCCCGTACACCGCGACGGCCGCCCCCACCGCGGCGGAGACCGGGGCCCTCACCGAGTTGCTCTACTTCTCCCGCGACGACCGGCTGGTGCCGGTGACCCGCCGGGTCGACCGGGTGCCCACCCCCGACGAGCAGCTCCGCGACCTGCTGGCCGGGCCGACGCCGGGGGAGCGGGACGACGGTGTCGGCAGCGCCCTGCCCGGGGCGCTGAGCACCGCCGTGGTGCAACTCGTCGGCGGGCAGGCCCGGGTCACGGTCACCCCGGCCGGCGCCGACACCGGCCGCAGCGACGAACTGCTCGCGTACGGGCAGATCGTCAGCACGCTCAGCGCCCGTCCCGACGTGTCGGCGGTGATCTTCCTGGACGGTGACGGCACCCCGCTGCGGGTGCCCCGGGCGGACGGCTCGCTCTCGGCGGATCCGCTCACCTCCGCCGACTACGCGGTGCTCGTCAGTCCTCGATGACGGGAGTTCCGCAGCTTCGTGACGGTTGCGTGACAAACGCCTCAGCCTGCGGGCGGTGGCGTTTGACCGGTATGGCGGCAGGGGCACCACCTCGTCACACCAAAAGCGCGAAGGGACGGCTCTCGTGGAAATCACCGGCTTCTTCATGGCCATCGTCATCGGTCTGGTCATCGGCGCGCTCGGCCGGCTCGTGGTGCCGGGCCGGCAGCGGATCCCGATCCTGTTGACGATCCTGATCGGTATCGTGGCCGCCATCCTCGGCACGGTGGTGGCCGGACTGCTGGGCGTGGACGACACCGCCGGCATCGACTGGATCGAGCTGTTCATCCAGGTGGCCTTCGCCGCGGTCGGCGTGTCGATCGTCGCCGGAGCGTACGGGCGCCGACGCTGATCCTCCTCCTTCGTCGGCCCGTTCCGGGGTGTTCCCGGGGCGGGCCGACGGCGTTTGGCGATTCGGGTGACCACCGGACGCACGTACGTCATGACGGCTCGTATCCTTTGTGCGACCCGTCATGCGTACGACCGAGAGAGGACACGGCGTGAACGACCGGACCGAGACCTTGGAGTTCCAGGCCGAGGCGCGTCAACTGCTCCAGTTGATGGTCCACTCGATCTACTCGAACAAGGACGTGTTCCTCCGCGAGTTGATCTCCAATGCCTCGGACGCGCTGGACAAGCTGCGCCTGGCGTCGATGGTCGACAAGGATCTCGACGTCGACACCGGCGACCTGCACATCGCCCTCGACGTCGACCGGGACGCCCGCACCCTGACCGTCCGCGACAACGGCATCGGCATGACCCGCGACGAGGTCGTCTCCGTCATCGGGACGATCGCCAAGTCCGGCACCGCCGAGCTGCTGCGCCAACTGCGGGAGAGCAAGGACGCCGGGGCGTCGCAGGACCTGATCGGCCAGTTCGGCGTCGGCTTCTACGCCGCCTTCATGGTGGCCGAGAAGGTCGAGCTGGTCACCCGGCGGGCCGGCGAGAGCGGCGGCACCCGCTGGGAGTCCGACGGCGGCGGCACGTACACGGTCGAGGCGCTCGACGACGTGCCCCAGGGCACCGCGGTGACGCTGCACCTCAAGCCCGTCGACACCGAGGACAACCTGCACGACTACACCGCCGAGTGGACCATCCGCGAGATCGTCAAGCGGTACTCCGACTTCATCGCCCACCCGATCCGCACGACCGTCGAGCGGCCCGGCGCGGACGACGCCCCGGCCACGACCGAGACGGTCACACTGAACTCGATGAAGGCGCTGTGGGCGCGCCCGCGCAGCGAGGTCGAGCCGGCCGAGTACCACGAGTTCTACAAGCACGTCGGCCACGACTGGGCGGATCCCCTCGAGACCATCCACATGCGGGGCGAGGGCACCTTCGAGTACGACGCGCTGCTGTTCATCCCGTCGCACGCGCCGCTGGACCTCTTCGCCGCGCAGGGCCGTCGGGGCGTGCAGCTCTATGTCAAGCGCGTCTTCATCATGGACGACTGCGACGCGCTCATGCCCAACTACCTGCGCTTCGTCAAGGGCGTGGTGGACGCGCACGACCTGAGCCTGAACATCTCCCGGGAGATCCTCCAGCAGGACCGCCAGATCCGCGCGGTGCGCCGCCGCCTGGTCAAGAAGGTGCTGGCCACCGTCAAGGACCTCAAGACCGGGCAGCCCGAGCGCTACCGCACCTTCTGGACCGAGTTCGGCGCGGCGGTCAAGGAGGGGCTGGTCGACGACACCGACAACCGGGACACCCTGCTGGAGATCGTCTCGGTCGCGTCCACGAACGACCCGGCGGAGCAGACCGACCTGGCCGGCTACGTCAGCCGGATGAAGGACGGCCAGACCGACATCTACTACGCCACCGGCGAGCACCGGGCCACCATCGAGAACTCCCCGCACATGGAGGCGTTCCGGGCCAAGGGCTACGAGGTGCTGCTGCTCACCGACCCGGTCGACGAGGTCTGGGTGGAGCGGGTCGGCAGCTACGACGGCCGGACGCTGCGCTCGGTCGCCAAGGGCCAGGTCGACCTGGACACCGAGGAGGAGCGCACCGAGGCCGAGGCCGAGCGGGAGCGGCAGCGCGCCGAGTACGCCGCCCTGCTCGACTGGATGGGCGGGGTGCTGACCGAGTCGGTGAAGGAGGTCCGTCTCTCCTCGCGGCTGACCACCTCACCGGCCTGCGTGGTCGGTGACGCCCAGGACCTCACTCCGACGCTGGAGAAGATGTACCGGGCGATGGGCCACGAGGTACCGAAGGTCAAGCGCATCCTGGAGCTGAACCCGAGCCACCCGCTCGTCTCCGGCCTGCGCAAGGCCCACGAGCAGGGCGACGCGGAGACGTCCCTGGCCGAGACCGCCGAGCTGTTGTACGGCACGGCTCTGCTCGCCGAGGGCGGCGACCTGGCGGACCCGTCCCGCTTCGCCCGGATCCTCGCGGACCGCCTCGCCCGTACCCTCTGATCGATTCACCGGAACGCGGGCCGTGCCGTCCGGCGCGGCCCGCGTTCCACGGTCCCGGACCACCGCATACGGCGGTGGGCCGGCGTCGAGGCGTTCGGAAGCGACAGGTGCCGCTCAGGTGTCGATGAGCCTTCGCGCCTGCGCCGAGACGTGGTCGGGATACGGCGGGTCCGCGTCGAGGACGACGTGTGCGAGGGCGGTCCGCAGGGAGGCCACCGCGATCGTGCCGGTCCGGTCGGTGAGGTGCTGCTCCGGATCGGCCTCGGCGAGGGCGGACAGCGCCGTCGAGTAGACGTCCCGGACGGCCGGGACGGGGGGAAGCTGGAGCGGCGTCTCCAGCTCTCCGGCGACGACCCGATGCCGCAGCCGGGCGTCCCAGACGAAGACGAAGTACGCGATCTCGGCGACGAGGTGGTGGTCGCCGACCCGCTGGGCTTCGCCGGTGACGGCGGCCAGCCAGTGCCACGGCCGGTCGATCCCGAGGTCTGCGCCGTGGTGGAGGTTCCGCAGCAGGGTCTCCATGTCGAGTACCCCACCGCCGGCCTGGCAGACCGCCTCGGCGGCCTGTTGCATGTGCCGGTCGTCGCCGAGCGCCATGAGGAAGTCTCGGACCACCTGACGCGCGACGTCCAGGTCACCGGGTTGCGCGGTGGGCAGCGGTGGCCGGGCTGGCGGTGGTGGGGGTGCCGACTTCTTCTTCCGGCCGAAGATGCCCACGCGGTGGTCTCCGTTTCGAGACGGGGATGGCGGTCCCCGGATCCTGCCCGCTGACACCGGGCCCCGGCACCCGCCGATCCGGTGATCCTTGATGGATCGTCGGTGCCGGCCATGCGGCCTGGAGCGGAACTGCTCCGGCGTCGGCGGACATCCGGGCCAGGCGTGGATTCTCGGGCGGCGGGGTATTGCGGCGGCCATGAGCGCGAGTGTGGTGGTGGACCCGGACCGGCCGCCGGCCCCCGACCTGGCGGTCGGCACGGTGGCGGTGGTGGCCCATCGGAAGAAGACGCTGGGCGGCGGCCTCGACGAACTGCGCGCCGCGCTGGTCGGCGCGGGGGTGCGGGACCTGCTCTGGTACGAGGTGCCCAAGAGCCGCAAGGCGCCGAAGAAGGTGCGCAAGGCCCTCGACCAGGGCGCCGAGCTGATCTTCGTCTGGGGCGGCGACGGGATGGTGCAGCGCTGCGCCGACACCCTGGCCGGCACGCAGACCCCGATGGCGATCGTGCCGGCCGGCACCGCCAACCTCTTCGCCGGCAACCTCGGCATCCCCGAGGACCTGCCGGAGGCGGTACGGATCGGCCTGCACGGCCGCCGATGCCGCCTCGACCTCGGTCGGCTCAACGGGGAGCACTTCGCGGTGATGGCCGGCGCCGGGTTCGACGGCGACCTGATCCGGGAGGCGGACCGGGACATGAAGGGCCGCCTGGGTCGGCTCGCGTACGTCTGGACCGGCCTGCGCCAGGTCCGTGGGGAACTGACCCGGACCCGGATCACCGTCGACGGCGACCTGTGGTTCGAGGGGGACGCGAGCTGCGTGCTCTTCGGCAACGTCGGCACGATCACCGGTGGCATCCCCGCCTTCGACGACGCCCGCCCCGACAGCGGTTCGCTGGAGATCGGTGTCTCCACCGCCGCCGGTGCCGTCGACTGGGCGCGCACGCTCGGCAAGATGGCCACCGGCCGGTCCGAGGACTCGAAGTTCGTCCGGATCACCCGGGGTCGCAAGGTCAGGGTCCGCTTCGCCGAGCCGAAGACGTACGAGATGGACGGTGGCGCGCGGTCTCGGACGAAGCGCCTCAAGGTCAAGGCGGTGCCCGCCGCCCTGACCGTCTGCTGCCCCGACGAGGAAGCGGTGACCACGTCACGGTGAGGCGGCGTTCCTTGCACCACACGACGGCGGCGGCGACGAGGCAGACGGTGGCGGCGAGGACGAGCGGTGGCCGGCCGCCCCGCAGGACGGCGGCGGACCCGAGCGGGATCGCCGCCGCGATCGGTCCGAACATGATCGTGTTGGCGGTCGCGGAGGCCCGGCCCAGCAACTCGTCGGGGCTGTGCGTCTGCACGGCGGTGACGGCCGCGACGAGCGCCCACGGCAGGCCGACCCCGGCCACCACCGAGGCGACGACCACCGCCGGCCACCAGGGCAGACAGCGGCCCAGACAGCTCGCGGCGAAGAGCGCCACGCCGCCGACGGCGACCGTGGTCGGGCCGAAGCGGGCGATCAGCCGACCGGCGACCAACCCTCCGACGATCGAGCCGAGGCCCTGCGTGCTGAGCAGGACGCCGAGGAAGGTCGCCGGCAGGCCGAGATCGTCGGTGACGACGGCGTACCCGGCGGCTGTGGTGAAGCCGGACGCGGCGATCGCCACGCCCGCGAGGACCACCGGTAGCCGCGTCGACGGCGACGCCCACAAAACCCCGAGACCGGCCCGGACCTCCGGGTGCCGGGACGCGGTTGCCGGTGCGGGACGCCGTAGCCGGAGCAGGGCGTACAGGGCGGCGACCAGGGCGGGCAGGAGTGCGGCGAGCAGCGCGACGAGGTGGCCGCCCTGCCAGGCGTACAGACCGGCGCCGGCCAGCGGGGCGACGAGTTTGACGCCCTCCTGGGCGCTGGACCGCCATCCGTTGACGTGACCGAGTTCGTCCGGTGACAGCGCGGCGGGCAGCAGTGCGCTCTCGCCCGCGTCGACCAGCACGTACGCGACGCCGTACACGGTGGAGACGCAGAACAGGAGCCACACCTGCCCGGGTCCGCGTACGGCCAGCAGGGTCGGCAGGACGGCGGCCAGGGTCAGGTTGACCGCGATGACGAGCGGTCGTCGGGGGAGCCGGTCGACCAGGGCACCGCACCAGGGTCCGGCGAGGGTGGGTGCGTAGACGCAGAGCCCGGCGAGCGCGGCGAGGCTGCTGGACCGGGTCAGATCGAGGATCCAGATTCCGGAGACCAGGGCCATGGCGCTGCCGCCGCAGCCGGAGAGCACGGAGATCGTCACGAACAGGATCGCGTTGCGCCGCACATGCCGCTCCCGGGTTGAGTCGAGGTGACTCATAGCCTCAACCCTTGAGTCGAACAGGGGCAATAGCGTCGCGAGCCGTCAACGGGTCGTTGACAGCGCGGTGTCCAGGTGTCGCGCGATGGTGCGTACCGGGGTCGGCAGTCGACGCCCGGCCCGGCGGAGGTCGGCGGCGACGTGTCCGGCCAGGTCGTGCAGGGCGCCGGGTGCGGCCTCCAGGGCCAGCGCCGTGGTGTGTCGGGTCAGCGTGGCTCCGGGAAAGCGGCCGTCCCAGCGGCGGTCGGCGTCGATCCAGCGCTGCAACCCCGTGAGCAGGGCGCGAAGCGCGGCGACCTCACTCGGCCAGCGCCGGTCGGACTCGACCCGCCGCGCCCGACGGCGGGCGGCCAACCGCTGGCGACGCTGCTCGGCGGCCTGCCGGCTACCCAGCCCGAGCGCCTCGGCGATCTGCTGCCAGGCCGCGCCGGACTGCCGGGCGCGGTCGATGAGATCCAGCTCTGCCTCGTCCAGTCGGTCACGGGCGGCCGGGACGCCGGCCAGGTCGCCGAGCGGATCCTGCACGTGTCAACGTTACCTTGACAGACCGGGTGCGGCGGGTCGCCCGGCGAGCGGTGCCGGGGCGACCCCCGCGCTCAGGCGGCGGCGGAATCGCGGCGCGCACGCTCCGCGGCCCGACTCGGCAGTGCCGGCGACGTCGACCACCCGGTCTGCCGCGCGGGTGCCTGTGGTGCGTCCGCCGCGCCGCCCTGGGCCAGGCTGAGAGCGCGCTGGGCCTGCTGCCACGGCTCGCACGGCCACTCCCGGCCGGCGCAGAGCAGGTGGGCGCAGTCGCCGTCCTCGGCCGGTGCGTGCGCGTCGGCGACGTGCAGGGCGAGTCGCCACAGCAGCGGATCTGTGACGTGGTCGGGGCGCTCGTCGGTGGCGCTCGGCCGGCCAGTGGTGTATTCGGACATGCGTGGTCCCCCCTCGTTGTCGAGCTTCTCGTTCCTGGTCTCCACTCTGCCCGCAGGTCAAACGCCCACCGGGCGAGAAGCGTGTGACCAAGTCCGACCCTCGGAACGATTGACACGCGTCGCTTGTTGCGTGAAAGTTGTGCGCAATCGATCACTCTCCACATCCGAGGTGTGACGCTGCGCAATCGGTGACGCGGGCGGCGTCCACTCCGGACGCTCCGTGCTGGCCGCTGCCAGCGAGCCGAAGCGCGGGGCGAAGCCCACCCCATCACCTTCCGCGCGCCGAGAAGGGGCCACAAGCCTCATGTCTGAGTTCCGTACCCGATCCCCGTGGCGACGCCGGATCGCCGTCTCCTCCGTGTTGGCGGCCGGCGCGGCAGTGCTGCTGGTCAGCCCCGCTGCCGCCATCGTCCCGCAGACCGCCGCCCCGACCGCCAGGACCGCCGTCACGATCGACTCGGGCACGTCGTCTGTGCCGCCTGTGTTGCAGTCGCGCTTTGCCGGAGCCGGCACCACATCGTCGGCCGACGGGTCGGAGGCGGCGCGGTCGACATCCGATCGCGCGGCGGCGCGCGACCGGATCGTCCGGCCTGTTCCCACCGTCTCGCCGGGTACGCCCGGGGCGTACAAGGTGGTGACCGGCGACCTGTATCCCCGCCACGTGGCCTTCGAGCAGGTCAAGGGCACGCCGGCAGGCCATTCGGTGTGGCGTGTCTCGTACGGTATGAAGTATGTGGGTGGCCTCGTGGGGGAGACCGAGGACGTCGAGTTCCAGATCCTGGATCGCGCGGGTAACGGCACCATCGACAGCGCCGGAGTCTTCGCGGGCACGCTGGACGGGCTGGAGGGCGGGTTCGTCTTCGAGTCCGAGGGTAAGCAGCTCGCCGACGGCACGTTCACGATGAACTTCGTCATCACGCCGGGTACCGGCTACGGCAAGCTCACCGGTCTGAACGGCAGCTTCACGGTGGTGGCGACCCGCGCCCACTGCGGGCCGAGGGACACCCCGGAGACGTGCGAGACGCTGGTCTCGTACAGCCTCGGTTACAGCCTTCCGTAACCCCGAAGCCGCGCACGGCGCCGCGTTCGACCCTTCCGCGACGGTGGGTCGGGCGCGGCGTCCGTGCTCAGCGGGGGTGCGCGGGGGCGACTGTCCATACTCCGGGACGATTGACAGATGACCTTCGTCAGGTGAGAGTGGTCCGCAACCTGATCACTCCTACCTCTCGATGTGTGACGCTGCGTAATCGGCGATGCGGGCGGTGTCCATGTCGGACGCACCTGGCCGTGGTTGTCACCGGAGCTGAGACAGCCCAGGTCAGGTGCGAACCCCCACACCCCCACCGCACGCCGAGAAGGGGCCACGAGCCTCATGTCGGAGTTCAGTACCCGTTCCCGGTGGCGACGCCGGATACCCTTCTCCGCCGCGCTGGCCGCCGGCACGGCCGTGCTGCTGCTGGTCAGTCCGGCCTCGGCCGTGGTGCCGCAGACCGCGCCGGGCGCCGAGACCCCCGCCGACCTCGGCCGGCTGGCGGACGAGCAGACCAGCGTCATCGAGGTGGTGGTGGCCGACACCACCGAGCTGGACGCCCTGGTGGCCACCGGCGTCGACCTCGACCACCACGTCCACCACACCGCCGACGGCATCGTGGTGCACGCCGTGGTGACCGGCAACGAGGTCGCCACGCTGACCCGGGCCGGCTTCACCTTCGGCAAGGTGCTGCACACCGAGGAGGACGCGCAGGACCGGATCGCCGAGCGGGAGGCGACCATCGCCGCCCACCTGGCCGACAACCGGGAGTTCTCCGGAGCCGCCGTCGCCGCCCGGTCCGCCGCCTCGGACGTCAAGATCATCCGTGCCGACTACTACACCTCGGGCACCACCCAGGTGCTGTCGGTGGAGGCGAAGTGGGCGCAGGGACAGACCGCCGCCACCGCGCTGACCGTCGAGCGGGACAGCGGGCCGGGCACCGAGTTCGGCTCCGGCGGTACGCAGAACATCACCCGGTTCGTCGACGCCGGGGTGTACCTCTACCACCGAGGTGCGGCGCAGGTGACCAGCCGCCCGGACTACGTACGGATCACCAGCCCGACCGGTGACGTGGCGGTCGCCAAGGTGCACGAGTGGCTGCCCATCCCGGACACCGACCCGGAGGGGCCGGGCTACCAGAAGGACTTCGTCACCAGCTACCTGACCCCGACCGAGCTCTACGACCGGATCAAGTCGATGTCCGCGCAGTACCCGGAGATCTCCGAGATCGTCGAACTGCCGCACAAGACCAACGGCTACCGCCGCAAGGCGCAGGCCGTACTCGGCACCGCCAACGCCAGCCGCGTCGGCGTCGACTCGCTGGCCTGGGGGCACCAGGGCGGTAACGACATCACCGTCGAACTGGCGAACCCCGGCACCGCGAGCGCGTCCCTGACGGTGACCGTGACCGGCAACCAGGTCCGCGTCGGCCTCGCCACCGACGCCGACGGCACCGTCACCAGCACCGCCGCCGAGGTGGCCGCCGCGCTCAACGCCCAGGCGGGCACGCTGCTCACCGCGTACACCTACCGCGGCAACGCGGGCACCGGTGTGGTGGCGCCGGCCGCGCCGGCCGCGCTCTCCGACGGCCTGTCCGCGCCGACGACGGTCTCCCGTGACCCGCACACGGTGTACGCCATCCGGATCGGCAAGCACCGCGACGGCTCCAAGATGGGCGTCCTCGCCTACGCGCAGGAACACGCGCGGGAGTGGGTGCCTCCGCTGGTGACCATCGAGACCGCCGAGCGGTTGCTGCGCAACTACGCGCACGACGCGAACACCCGCGAGCTGGTGGACAACCTCGACATCTGGATCGCGCCGTCGATCAACCCGGACGGCGGGCACTACTCGTTCTACGACTTCAACTCGCAGCGCAAGAACATGACCAACCACTGCACGCCGGAGACCTCCGGGGACTTCCTCGGCCGGACCTCCTGGGGTGTGGACAACAACCGCAACTACACCGAGTACAGCCTCTTCGACGGGTACTCGGGCGCGTCGACGAGCTGCACCAGCGGCACGTACGCCGGGCCGGACGAGCTGTCCGAGCCGGAGAGCCGCAACGTCGACTGGCTGGCCTCCCGGCCGAACGTCAAGTTCTCGATGAACCTGCACTCCTCGGGCAACTACTTCATGTGGTCGCCGGGCTCGTACGCCACTCCGGGCCGGGTCTCCGCCCCGCGTCCGACGCTGGCCGAGGAGTCGCTGTTCTGGGGTGCGTCGTCGCGGATCCTGACCTCCATCAAGCGGCACCGTAACCTCGCGGTCACCCCGGCGCGCACCGGCCCGATCGCCGACGTGCTCTACTCGGCGGCCGGCAACTCCGGTGACATGCTCTGGTACAAGTACGGCATCTACGCCTGGAACTTCGAGGTCGGCACCTCCTTCCAGCCGACCTGGACCTCGGCCCGCGAGGAGACGATGGAGTTCTCCAACGGCCTGGTCGAGATGCTGCGGGTGGCCCGCGACTTCGACACCGACGAGTCGGCACCCACCAGCTCCGTCGAGGTGGCCACCAGCGCCACCGAGGGCTCGGTCGACGTGACGTTCTCCACCAGCGAACCGGCGGCGGTGTTCTACACCCTCGACGGCAGCCGGCCGACGTTCGAGTCCACCCTCTACGGCTCGGGAGGCATCCGGGAGGGCGGCGAGACGCTGACCGTCCCGGTCGGCACGACCGTGCACTGGTTCTCGGTGGACGCGGCGGGCAACGTGGAACGCGACTACCAGCCCGACGGCCAGGACGACAACTACAACCGCAAGCGGCTGACCGACCCGAACGCCGAGCCCGAGGTGCCGGTGACGGTCACGGTGCAGGCGCGGTGTGTGGCCGGGAAGGCGTTCGTGGCGGTGCAGGCGCGTAATGATCACGACGGTCCGGTGGACGTGGTGTTGGAGAGTGCGTA